>CAYVOE010000015.1:376-24676 GCA_964452795.1 uncultured Nitrospiraceae bacterium | reverse complement strand
CGCAGCCGGTACTGGCCCGGGGGAATCCCCGCGAGGAGGAAGGCGCCGTCGGGTCCGACGAGGGCTTCGGCGCGAAATTCGCCGAAGTCGGGTTCCGTCAAGACCATCCGCGCGGCGAGACCGGAGTCGGCCGTTCCAAACCGTCCGCCGATCTTCCCGCCCGGCTCGAGCGTCCAGGACTCTTCCCGCCCGTCCGGCTCGATGGGCGCCGCCTCCCGCGTCCGCGGCACATAGTCGGGATGCCACACGGTGAGGGTCTGAGACGGACCGGACAGGCCGGTGACGCGGAACCGGCCGTCGTCGCCGGTCCGGGCGAGAACCGCCTCGTCGCGTCGATAGTCCGGGGGCACCGGTCCGGCGAAGACGAAGGCGTCCGATATTGGCTGTCCGGCCTCGTCGGCCACGACGCCCTCGAAGACGGGAAGTTTCCGGAGACGCACCGTGGCCGCGGTGGCCCCGGCCTTTTCAAACGGTTCCACGCGAACGTGTTTGGACGATTCGGCGTATCCCGGCGCCCGCACCACCAGGGTGGCGTCGCCCGGGCGAACGTCGCCGAGGTAGAACCGCCCGCCGGGGTCGGCGACGCGCAGGAACGGCGGATCCGGACCCCGCTTCACGTCCTCCGGATGGGCCACCTCGAAGGTCGGCAGGGGCCGACCCGTATGGGCGTCCACCACCCGCCCTTCCACGGCTCCTTCGCTTCGCGCAGGCGCGCTCGCGGGGGCTGCCGCCGGCGTAACGGGCTGAGGGGCAGCGACTTCGACCCCGGCCTCGAGACGAGGCGGCGCCGGGTCGGGCCTTTCCGCCCCCGTCCACGGAATCAGGGCCGCCGCCAAGGCCGTGAGCGCGAGTGCCGCCGCGCCCGCCGCCCACGGTGCCGTCGTCCCGCGCCGCCGGGGCGCGGTCACGATGATCTCGCGGCCCAGGACGCGGGCAAAGGGCTGCGACAACCGGTCCACGGCGAGGGATTCGGGTACGCGGCTCCGTTCCTCCGTCGAAAGGGCTTCGCCGGCCCGGTCCAGGGCCTGACGGATCTCCGCCAGGCTTCGGCCGCGCCATTGCGCCGCCTGAGACACCGAGAGACCGCCTCCGAAGCAAATCAGCGACGTTTCGCGGGTGTCCGGATCCAGGGCGAGCAATTTCTGACGCAGGGCCGCATCGGCGCGCCCCTGTTCCGGGTCTTCCCGCAGAATTTCGTCGAAAACGGGAGGAAGAGCGGTCGGGTTTCGGCAGAGATCGGCCACCGTTGTCGCGAGACGCCGAGGAAGGCATACGTCGTCCTCCGGCATCGGCGCGCCTCGCAGTCCGGCGAAGGCGCTCGCCGCCACCCGGGCCGCGTCGGCGCGGTTGCCCAGGCGGGCGAAGGCGGCGGCATGGGCGGCCGCTCCGTACCGGCGCATCAGGGCGGCGAAGGCGCGATCGTCGCCTGCTCCCGCCTTCTGCAGCAGGTGAGCATCGGAACGCATGCTCACAGGGATCATTGACATACTCCCCGGGCCCGCTCGAACCGGCGGCCCGATACCCTTCCGACTCGCGTCGGCTCTTTACGAACACCCTATAATAAACGCCGAAAGGTCGGTGCCGGTTCCCTCATGCATTTGGAGCATGGGTTTTGAGTTCCCGCCGCAAACGAGAGATGGCAAGCGTCCCGACAGACGGAGATAATGGAGACCGGTCCATTCCGGACGACGAAGGAGGCGAGGTTTGGCGGAGAAAAAACGGGCGACGGGCGGCCGAGGCGCGTCCCACAATCCGGCCAACCGCTTCGACGGGATCGCCTACGTGCGCGACGAAGCCGTGGAAGAGGAGCCGGAACCCCTGCCCCGCACCCGGTTCCTGCCGGATGCGTCGCGCACCATCATCGCCCGGAACGACAGTCCCGACATCCCTTTTGACGCGAGCATCAACCCCTACCGGGGGTGCGAGCACGGGTGCATCTACTGCTACGCGCGACCGACCCACGAATACCTGGGCTTCTCGGCCGGGCTGGACTTCGAGTCGGTGATCCTGGTGAAGGAGCGGGCGCCGGAACTCCTGCGGGCCGAGCTGGCGTCGCCGAAATGGAAGCCGCAACCGCTGGCCATGAGCGGGGTTACGGACCCGTACCAACCCGTCGAGCGGCGGCTCCGGCTGACCCGACGCTGCCTCGAAGTGCTGGCGGAGTGCCGGAACCCCGTCACCATGATCACAAAAAACCGCCTGATTACGCGCGACATCGACTGCCTGAGCGCGCTGGCGCAGCACCGGGCCGCCTCGGTGTTCCTGTCGGTGACCACCCTGGACCTGCCGTTGAACCGGGTGCTCGAGCCGCGGACGTCCCTGCCGTCGCAGCGGTTGGCAGCCATCGAGGCCCTGGCTCAGGCGGGCGTCCCGGTAGGCGTGCTGGTGGCGCCGGTCATTCCCGGGCTCACGGACGCGGAAATCCCCGCCATCCTCGAGGCGGCGGCGCGGGCGGGGGCGTCTTACGCGGGCTACGTGATGCTCCGGCTCCCCCACGCCGTGCTCCCCTTGTTCGAGGAATGGCTGGGGACGTACTTTCCCGACCGCGCCGAGAAGGTGATGAACCGCATTCGGGAGGTGCGCGGAGGGAAGCCCACGGAGAACGAATTCGGTAAGCGCATGCGCGGAGAAGGCCGGTACGCGGACCATATCGACGGCCTGTTTCGCGTGGCGCGGCGCCGAGCGGGCCTCTCCGAGCACGCCCCCGAGCTGTCCTGTCAGGCCTTCCGCCGTCCGTCCGACGGACAGCTGGACCTGTTCGGGTAGCCGGAGTCGAGGGCATCGGCCGGCCACCGGCGCAGGGCGGCGTGGGCGAGCAAGAGCGCGCCCGCCACGAGAAGGGCCCCGTCGGCGTACACGCCCAGGAGAAACGCCGCCGAGCCCCCGACGACGCACCAGACAAAAGGTATGGCGAGGGTCGCCCGGGGCGCGGGGGGCGACGTGGACAGCAGGAATCCGACGGTGAGCAGCGTGGTCGGGCACGGCACGCCGAAGGTCGGCATGCGCGGGTAATCGTAGCCGAACCACGCGAGGAGGGGATAGGCCACGGCATAGACCGAAAGGAGCAGCGAAACGGGCCTCCAGAATCGCGAGGTCGTCGTGAAGAAGCGCAGACGCCGCGTCCGGATCCCGTACCACGCCAGTACAAGGGCCTGAACGACGAAGAGCAGGGCGAAGACGTATGCCGCCGGATTGATCCGAGCGAAAAAGCAGAGATGGTAGACGAGGCCCGCCCAGAGCCAATGGACGACCAGGAGCCCCGCCACCGCCCGGTCGGGCACGGCCTTGTGGACCGGCCACGCGAACACCACGGGCGCGGTCACGAGCCACAGGACCAGGGCCCCGGGACCCAGCACGGCATTGTAGCGCTCGAAGACGTCCAGGAACTGACTTTCGTCGAAGGGGAGCTCCATCGTGACCTCCCGGTCCGGTCGTATGTTCGACCGTGCGACCTTGCGACGCCGTTCAACGTAACACAAGGGTTCCGCGGCGCGCCAGCGGCGATTGTCCTTGATTCGCGCGGTGTGATTCACTATAAAGGCGCCGACTGACCTTGCGAGCCAACCGAGGAGAATCCGTGTGAAGCTGACGACCGACCTGGTGGGGGTGGAACTCGAGACCGTAACGACCGAGATCACGCCGCGGCAGTCAATGAACTTTGCCGCGTGCGTAGGCGATAACAACCCCTGGTACTTCGATGACGAACGGACCGAAGGGATTGTGGCGCCTCCCATGCTGGTCGTGTCGCTGACCTGGCCTCTGGCGGTGAACTACACCCGGATCCTCCAGGAGCGGGGTTACGGCGCCGCCCTGCGCCGCCAGGTGCACTACACGGAGTACATCTCCTGGGAACGTCCCATGATTCCGGGAGAGACCCTGGAGATCCGCGGCGAAGTGGTGGGGGTCCTGCCTCATGCGGCCGGCACCCACGGCGTCGTCCGGTTTCATGCCCTCGACACGGAAGGCAAGAAGGTGTTCACGGAAGTCAGCGGCGCCATTTTCCGGGCGGTGCGCTCCCAGGGCGGAGAGCCCGGCACCACCGGCATTCCGGAGCTGCCCGCACGAATTGAAGCCGAGGAGCCGCTGTGGGCGGAAACTCTGCACATCGACCCGCTCACGGCGCACATTTATGACGGCTGCGCCGACCTGCACTTCCCCATCCACACGTCGAGGAAGTTCGCCCACAAGGTCGGCCTCCCCGATCCCATCATCCACGGCACCTGCACCTTGTCGATGGCGGTGCGCGAACTCGTCAATCGCGAAGCCGGCGGCGATCCCACCCGCCTCAAGTCCTGCTTCTGCCGGTTCACCGGCATGGTGTTCCCCGACACCGACATCACCGTCCGCCTGGTGGGCGCTTCCGAAGGCGACGGCACGCGCGATCTCTTCTTCGACGTGCTGAACGCGGACGGTCGCAAGGCCATCAGCGAAGGCTACCTCTCGCTGCGCTAGGGCGCGCACGGGAATTGCACGCCCTGCCGGGGGCTGATATCATTCCGCCGTCCGGGGTCAGGCGTGGTCTGTCTCCTCGAGTCTCTCAAGAAAAACGCGGAAAGGAAACCCACATGATCAGCGACAAGATGCAGCAGGCGCTGAACGATCAACTCAATCTCGAGCTGTACTCCGCCTATGTCTATTTGTCCATGGGGGCCCATTTCCAGCACGAAAACCTGAGCGGATTTGCGTCCTGGATGGAGGCTCAGGCGCGGGAAGAGACGGGCCACGCGGCCAAGTTCTACAAGTTCATCAACAGCATCGGAGGCCGCGTGACGCTCAAGGCGATCGAACAGCCGCCCACCAGCTTCGAGTCGCCCCTGAGCATCTTCGAGCAGGCCCTCGAGCACGAAAAGGTCGTCACCCAGAGCATCCATCGGCTCGTGGCGCTGGCGCGCGAAGAGAACGACTACGCCACCGACGTGTTTCTCCAGTGGTTCGTCACCGAGCAGGTCGAGGAGGTGGCGGCGGCCGACGAGATCGTCAAGAAGCTGCGCCTGGTGGGCAGCGACCCGCGGGGCCTGTTCATGATCGACCGCCAGCTCGCCATGCGCGCCCAGTAACCCCCGCTCGAAAACCGATTATGGAGCGCCGGAGCCCGGCACCTGAGCCGGCTCCGGCGCTTTTCTCTTGGAAGGAAGCCGGGCCTGCGTTAGTCTTCGATTTCCTCGAGGACGACGGTGTCGACCGAGGCCGCGGGATCGGTCCGAGGCAGGGCGCGCAGGATGCCCGAGATGAGCACCACCCCCACGGCCAGCATCACCAGCCAGCCGAGCCAGCCCCGGCTGCTCTCGCGGAAACGTATGGACCAGGCCTTGGTCGACGTGAGGGCGATGGCCAGAACGAACACGGCCAGGGCCAACAGGAACTTGATCCCGAAAAGCATGTGGTAGAGGGGTTGATCCCGATGTTGCGGCGCCATCACAACGAGGTAGTTGTAGAAGCCGCTGATGAGGAACAGGGCGATGGCCGTGTGCACCACCCGGCGCCACCGCGTGGTGATGGCCTCGCGCAGGGACATGCCCAGGCTCTCCGGCAGGACGGCGGCGGCCGAAGGCCGGAGCACATAGTACATAAAGAACGCGCCGCCGACGGCTATGATGGCCGACAGGATGTGGATCCACCGCATAATCAGCGGCAACAACATGTCCAGGGTCATTGTTCGATTCCTTGTCGATTGCAGGGGGTATCCGCACCGGAGCCGGTCGTCGCCGATCCCGCGCCCGGAATGCATTGGGGGCGCCGCAGCGGAACATGCGGCGGCAAGACAGTAGTGAATGGCCGCGGCCCCCGTCAAGCCGGCCGGGCACGGCCGCTCCCGGCGCGCGGCTCTCTCTCATGGTACACGGCGCGCGAAGCGAAGGGATTATGCTAGACTTCCACGACCGCTGACGGTACGCGGGAGGCCGGGCGCGGTCCCCCCGGAGACGGGTCGGGGTTCAGACCATTCTACGCTCATGGGCACAGCCGGCGCGGAACAAAGGTTCGCGCCGGTCCGGGAAAATCGGGAGGAAGGTTTAGATTCGCATGTCGCGCAGATTTCTGATGACCCTCGTCAAGGTACTGGTTACCGTCGGTCTCTTCGTCCTGCTGTTCCGCCCGGAAACGTTCGGGCTGAGGGAAGACATATTCGGCAACGTCTCTCCGGCCACCATGCTCGCCGAGCTTCGCGCCGTGCACCCCCAGCACATCGCCGCGTGGATGACCTTCGCCATCGTGGTGAAGTTCGCGGGCATGTTCGCCGGCGTGCTCCGGTGGCGGCTGCTGCTCCGAGGCCAGGGACTGGACATACCGCTCTGGTACCTGATTCGGAGTTGGTTCATCGGCCGCTCCATCGGCATCTTCCTCCCCGGCACCATCGGTCACGACGGATACCGCCTCCTGGACTCCGGGCGCTACACCGGCGAACTGTTGAAATGCACGACAGTGGTGGTCGTCGAGAAGCTGATCGGTTTCATCGCCCTCACCTTCCTCGTCTTCCTCACTTTCCCCCTCGGATTCCGGCTGCTCAACATCAACGTGGCCGTGCTGAGCGTCATCCTGGTGGGGCTGGCGGGCTTCGTCGCGGTGTCGTTCTTCCTGCTCCTCAACCCCGTCGTCATTCAGTCCCTGCTGCGGCGCCTGCCCGTGCCCGGCGGACTGCGCGGCAAGGTCGACAAGCTGGGCTCGGCGGTCACGGCCTACAGCGGCAACCGCTCGCTCCTCATTACGGCGACCTTCCTCGGACTGCTGGTGCACCTGGGCACCTGCTTCATGTACTTCGGCACCATGATGGCCGTGCGCGCCGAAGGCACGACCTTGTGGGACATCCTCTTCGCCAGCCCCATCATGATCTACGGGACCGTGCTGGGCCCGTCCATCGGTGGCGAGGGCATCCGCGAGATCGTGTTCGTCACCCTGCTGAAGGGCACCACCCCCGGCGCGTCGGCGGCGCTGTTCTCGCACCTCGGCTGGTGGGTGGGAGAGCTCGTCCCCTTCATCGTCGGCGTAGGCTTCATCCTCTTCAGTCCCGGGGCCCGCAAAGAGCTGTCGCAGGAACGGGCCGCGGCCCCCGCGCGACCGGGCTGGCTCGCCACGGCCCTCGCGGGCATCGCGGCGGGTCTGGTGGCGGGCGCGGCGATCGGCCTGGTCGAAGGCGCGTGGCTGGCCGGCACCCTGGGCCGCCCCACGGAGCTCCAGGCCCTTTGGTGGGGCCCCCTGGTATACGGCATCCTTTTCATCGGACTGGGCCTCGGCTGGGCGCTGGGACTTCACGTGGTATACGCTCTCGCGAGACGCAACCCGGCGCCCGCCCGCATCTTCGCCCTCGCTCTGGGGCTGAGCCTGGTCCTCGCCGTGCTCGTCATCGGTTACTATCGCGTCAAGCGCGACGTGCTCGACATGCACGCCCTGGGCCCGATGCATTTCGTCCTGCTCATCGGCGTCGCCGTCATCGCGGGGCTTGTCGCCGAACGCGCGGCGGCCTGGCTTGCGGGGCGCCGCCGGTGGAATCTGCGGACCGCCGGCGTGGCCGTGGCGATCGCCTACTTCGCCTTCGTCGTTCTGGGCTTCGCGTCGGCGCGGATCGCCGTCGACCCCGCCCCGCCCGTGGCCTACGCGTCGTCCACCACGCCGACGGGACCCAACATCATCCTCGTGGCCGTGGATACGCTGCGCGGCGACTACCTCCCGATCTATAACCCCGACGCGCCGGTCGAGACGCCCCATCTCGAGGCCTTCGCCCGCGACGCCCTGTTGTTCCGCAACGGGTTCGCCCATGCGGCGTGGACCAAGCCGTCTTTCGCCAGCATTTTCTCGGGCCTTTACCCGGGCACGCACACGGCCACGTCGAAGGACCGGGCCCTGCCGCTGGAGGTAACCACCTTCCCCGAAGCGCTCCAGGAACGGGGCTACCACACGCAAGGGTTCGCCAACAACCCCAACATCACCGCCGCGGCCCATTTCGGCCAGGGATTCAGCGAGTACGTGGACCTGCGGCCTCGACTGTATCTGGGCGCGGCCCCCTCGTCGTCCGGCTTGTCCATGTACAACGTGCTCCGCCTGGTGCGGCTGCGCCTCCAGGGCCTCGTGTCCGACCGCGTCAACATCGGCGATTTCTACCAGCCCGGGCCCGCGGTCAACGAAGTCGTGCTGAATTGGCTGGATTCCGAGGCCTTTCCGCAGGATCGCCCCTTCTTCCTGTTCGTGCACTACATGGACCCGCACGACCCCTACGTCGACGCCGAAACGGGCCGGGGCTTTGCCCGGGCGCAGATGGAGCATCCGTCGCCGGACCTGCGCGACGCCATGATCGACGCCTACTTCGACGAGATCCGCCTCACCGACCGGAGCTTCGGCGCCCTGCTCGAGGGGCTCAAGGAACGGGGACTGTACGACGATAGTGTCATCGTCTTCACTTCGGACCACGGCGAGGAGTTCTACGATCACGAAGGGTGGTGGCATGGCCAGACCCTGTACGACGAACAGATCCGCGTGCCGTACCTCCTGAAACTGCCGGGGAACGCCGGCGGCGGATTGGCCGTCGACGAGTTCGCGCGGCACATCGACATCGCGCCCACATTGCTTCACCTGGCGGAGATTGAACCCGTCGCCGAGATGCAGGGCCGGGTCCTGGTGTCGCACGATGGAACGCTCGCGAGCGCCGCGCCGGATTTCGTCTACAGTCAGGAAGATTTCGAAGGCAACGTCCTCGAGGCGGTCCGGACTCACGACACCAAGCTCATCCGGGCCAACGAAGGCAACCCCCGGGGCCTCGAGCCCGTCGAGTTCTACGACCTGTTCCAGGACCCCGGGGAGCAAACGAACCTGGCGGGTCAGGGCCGGGCAGAGGAGCCCGCGCTCGCCGACATCGCCGACCGGATGGAGCCCGTCATCGCCGAGAACGCGGCCGAGCCCGCCCTCCAGGAGATGACGCCTCAGCTCGAGGAGCAGCTCGGCGCCATCGGCTACATCGGCGGCGACTAGCCGCGGCCAGGCTATCGAAAATATGAATTCAGGGAACCGCGGTTTGACTTTCCGGGAGAGAGCTGACTACAATTTCGCGGAGGTACGGCGGCATGGCCAAATGGTAAGGCAACGGTTTGCAAAACCGTGTATTCCCGGTTCGATTCCGGGTGCCGCCTCCACCCTCTTTCCCATCCAGCGCGCGGCGGGCTCTCTGGGGTTTACACTCGAGGTACGGATCTGCGGGCGAGTGGTGGAACGGTATACACGGCGGACTTAAAATCCGCTGCCCTCTGGGCTTGAGGGTTCGAATCCCTCCTCGCCCACTCAAGTTTCGGGAGGCGCCCTGGCGAGGGACGATTCCTACGTGGCCAAGATTCTCATAGTCGAAGACGATCCGCGTGCCGCGGAAGTGCTGGGACGATCCCTCACGGCGGCCGGTCATACATGCAGCATTGAATCCACCGGAGCACGGGTGCTCGAACGGGCGCGCCAGGATACGCCTGATCTCCTGGTGCTCGACGTGATGCTCCCGGGCACGTCCGGCTTTGAGATCTGCCGACGGGTACGCGCCGACGCCCACCTCTACACCCTGCCGATCCTGATTGTCTCGGCCATGCGCGGCGAGGAGGAAGTCATGCACGGCCTCGCCCAGGGGGCCGACGACTACGTGGTGAAACCTTTCGAGCCCGCCCAGGTCGTTCAACGGGTCGAGGCCCTGCTCCGGGTCTCGGGCAACAACCTCACCGATTCCCTCACGGGCATGCCGGGGGTCGACGCGATCCGGCGCGAGATCCAGAAGCGCATTAGCCTCCGCGAGATCTTCGGCTTCGCCTACGTCGAGCTGCTGCACATCCGGCCCTTCGGGTTCAAATACGGCGCCGAGCCGCGGGACAAAGCCATCCGCCACCTGAGCCGGGCCCTGGCGAAGTGCGGCGAAGACACGGCGCCCGAACAGCATTTCATCGGCCACATGGGCAACGGGCACTACGTGTGCATCCTGCCGCCGGCGAAGGTCCAGGATTTCTGCGACCGGACCTGGAAGCTGTGGTCCGCCCACATCGAGGACTTCTACAAGTCCATCGGCCAGGAAGCGGCCTATCGGAACGCCATCGCCCAGTCCGGGACCGGCGGAATGCGCACGGGCGTGCCCCTCCTCGACGTGTTGTGCTGCCTCACCGTTCACGACCGTCGGCCCAACGCCACCCCGCAGAAGCTGTTCGAGGTGCTGTCGCAGATCCGGCACAAGGCCCTCGCCCAGCACCGCGGCGGCGTCTTCGTCGATCAGCGCATCTAAGGTCGTCGGGCGTTAGGATTTCGCGCACCCGCGTCCATCCTCTCCCCCGTTTCTCGCGTCTCACCACCCACCAGCAATTGGCTTGCGATCCGTCCGCGGCTGCGCAAGGCTGCCCTCCACATGATCCCCCTGCAAACCCTTGCGCCTTTCGGCCGGACTCGATAACATGGGTCCCGTTATCCAGACAGGGAACGGGGCGGCCCGGGCAATGATGCAAAGACCCGTGGCGAGAGCCGTCGGGTGGGAGTGGTGTTCGTGAGCTATTCATGTCTCATCTTCATGCTGAGCGCCGTGCTGAGTGCGGGGCCGTCGATTTCGGGCACGGTAGTCAACGCCGCGGGCACCCCGGTGGCCGGGGCGCGGGTGTTTCTCGAGGAAGGCCTGGGCGGCGTGCTCAAGGAGACCCGGTCCGATTCCTCGGGCCGGTTCCGATTCGACAACCCGGCCCTCGGCGTGGCGGGATTGGTGGCCACGGCCGACGGGTATGCCTTCGGCGGACGCACCGTATCGGTGGCGGTGGCCGACTCGATCGTCAACGCGACCCTGGTCCTGGGCCGGCCCCAGAGCGTGTCCGGGAGGGTCGTCGACCCCCGCGGTAAGCCTGTGGCGGGCGCCCGGATCACCCGGGTCCTCATCCTGGGCACCGAGAAGGTGGGGGTTCCCCTGGCCAAGCTGAGGTCGCTGGGCTTTACCGAACCCGTGACGAACGGCGACGGCGCATTCACCATTCCCATGCTGCCCGAAGGGGCGCAGGTGGCCCTCAAGGTGGGCCATCCCGACTTCGCCCAGGCCAGCATCAGCGACGTGGCCGTGGGCGATTCCGGCGTCCGGATCGGGATGAATCCGGGCGTACTGGTTCGGGGACAGGCCCTGTCGCGCGACGAGCGCCTCCCGGTGGCCAACGCCCAGATCGTCTTGACCCGGGCCGTCGAGCCCCACGACACGGTCGTGGCGCGGACCGATCCTTCCGGCAATTTCATCGTGCGCCTCGAGCCCGGACCTTACCTCGGCCAGGCCGCCGCGGCCGAGTTCCGCAGCCCGGGCTGGGAACGGATGGACATCTCCGGGGAAGCGCCCGAGCAGCGGCTGACGCTGTACGTGGCGGGGATGGGCGCCGTAAAGGGCGGGGTGTACGACGCCGAGAGCGGCCGGCCCATCGAAGACGCCAAGATCATCCTTCAGTCGGGCGGCGCGCCGGCGGCCCACGTGTTCACCGGTCCCACGGGGGAGTACTACCTCGACGCCGCCGAGGGCGAGAACGTGGTCATCCTCGATTCGGCGGCGGGCTATCTCCCGCCGAGCCGGGAGGCGGTGAAGGTCCGCGTGGCCCAGGGACAGGTCCTCGAACTGCCCAAGTTCTGGCTCGCGCCGATTCCGGCGTACTCGGTCCAGGTGGTCGATGAAGCGGGCGCGCCCGTGCCCGGCGCCGTGGTGACCATGGTGCGTCCGGCCCAGTTCGGCTGGCACGTGGCCGACGCTCAAGGCAAGGTAAAGCTCAACTTCGCCTCGCTGCCGCCGGACGGCGTGGTGGTGGGCGTGGCCGAAGACGTGAAGCGTCCTCTGGGCGCGGTCTTTGCCGTGGATCGCGACAAGGCGGCCGACGCGAAGGTCCGGCTGCTGCCGCTGAGCAGCGTCTCCGGCACGGTCTACAACAGCCGGAACCGGGAACTGCCGGGCGCGGTGGTGGGCGCGGCCTTCGCCGACGCACCCTTCGCCGACAGCGTGGTCCTGTGGCAGACGGTGGCCGGGGCCAAGGGCACCTACCGGTGGGACGGCGCCGTCCCCCTGGTGCCGCTGAAGTGCGTGGCCAAGGGCCCGGGCGAGGAAGTGGGCGAATCGGCGTCCTTCACCCTCGAGCCGAGCCAGGACAAGGACTTGGGCCGCATCGTGGTCGCCGAATCCGCTCCGGGCACCAGCCTTCAGGGCAAGAGCCTGAAATGGCGGGAGAACCGGCATGTGTCGGGTCCGGAACCCGCGCGAGAGGGGCCCGCGGTGGTGCTCTACTGCAACGGCTCGGAAGCGGCGGCGGTCATCGAGGGCCTGGCCGTGGCGCAGAGCCTGTTCGCCGGGTCCGGCATCGCCTTCGCCGTCGTCGTTCGAGACGCCGTCTCGGCGCCGAACGCGACGGTCCCGGTATACCAGGGCGCCTGCCCGGGAACCGCCACCACGTACGTGGTGGACTCCTCCGGCAAGGTGGTCCTCGAAACTTTCGGCATGCCGCCCCTGCACGTCCTTCAGAAGCTCCCGGCCGGGAAGTCCTGACCGCATGAATCCGAGAACCGCCAAGACCGTGGAAAATCCGTGTCGCGCCTCGCATTCCCGTCCCCCTGTGTCGCCGAAATCTCGGGTCGTCGTCCTTTTCGCCTTCTTCGTAGCAAGCGTCGCCCGCGTCGCGGCGGCCCAGGAGTACGAAGTCACCGGCATCCTGCGCGACACCGACGGCAATCCCGTGGCGGACGCCGAGGTGTGGGCCGTGAGCGAGTTCAAGATCGCCGAGACCCGCAGCGATGGGGAGGGCGGTTTCGCCTTGGAAGGTGTTCCGGCCGGCCCCACCTACGTGGTGGCCTTTCAGGAAGGGCGTTCCGCCGCCGGGGCGGACGTCTCCGTCCTCGGGCCGACGTCGGTTCCCCTGGTGCTGGGCCCTGCGGGGGTACTGGAACTGCGCATCGTCGACCCCGAGTTCAAGCCGTTGTCCGGCGCGTCCGTACGATGGGTCCGCGTGAACGACCGGTTCGGCATTCCCGCGGAACGGCTGCGCGAGCACGGCTTTCCTTCGCTGCGGAGCGGCGAAGACGGCATCATCCGGCTGCCCGCGTTGCCGGCCCAGGGCCACGTGGCGTTCATGCTGACCCATCCGCGCTACGCGGAGACGCTGGTGCCCTACTTGCCCATTGACGAAGGCGCTCAGACGATTCAGATGCTCCCCGGCGTCGCCCTGCGCGGACGGGTCACCTCGCCCACGGGCGAGGCGGTCGACGGGGCCTGGGTGCGGATCTACCAGGAGACCTCGGTGGGCATTCAGGACGCCGCCGAATGCCTCACCGATCCCGAGGGCTATTACCACGTCCGGCTGCGGCCGGGCGAGTATCACGTGGTGGCGCGCCATTCCGATTTCGCCACCGCCCCCGCCCAAGCGGTGAAACTGGATTTCTCCGACACGGAAAGGGGCGTCGACGTTGCCATGATCGAGGCCCGGCGGATCGCGGGAGTGGTGCTGGGACCCGAAGACCGGCCCATGCAGGGCATCCTGCTGCGGTACATCGTGGACGGCCACACCTACCGGGACCAGCTCACCCGGCACGACGGCTCCTTCGCCATGACCATTCCGGCGGGCAAAGGGGCCCTTCGGGTGCTGCCGCCCCCGGGCTGGGTGGCGGACCACGACGGCGACATCCTCGTCACCCTCGACACCGCGGCGGAGGCGATCCTGGATCCCATCCGACTTCAGGCGCTTCCGGCGGTCTACGGCGTCGTGCGCGACCCCGAGGGCCGGCCCCTCGACCGGGTGATCGTCTCGTCGCGCAACATCGATCCGCCCCTCTGGGCCCTTACCGACGAAGAGGGACGGTTCCATTTCCGCATCGCCCAGGCCCCGCCCGACGGCATCGGAAGCTTCCGGGCCGAGCACGGCCTGCGGTTCCTGCGCAAGGACTTCGAGGTCGATCTGAGAAAGGACGCGCCCCAGGACCTGGCGCTCGAACCCTACGATCCCGACACGGCTCCGCCGGAGTCGGAGCCCGTGGGGAACGACCTGCGCGAACTGCTCGACGCCACGGCGCCCCGCCTCGTCACCGATCACTGGTTCAACTCGCCTCGGCTGACGCTCGACCAACTGCGGGGCAAGGTGGTGGTGCTGACTTTCTGGGGCGGCTTCGACGACATCGGCGCCGGCCCCAACCGCATGAACGAGCTGCGGGCCCTCCACGCCCTGTACAGCGGCATCGACGACGTCGTCATCATCGGAATCCACGACAACGGGTCGGAACCGGAAGAGATCGAGCAGTTCATGGCGTCCTACGAGATCCCCTTCCCGGTGGGCCGGGACGTCGAAGGTTTCATCACCTTTAACCGCTATCGCATCAAGTACATCCCGCAGACCGTGCTTATCGATAAACAGGGGCGTCTTCGCCATTTTCAGGTGGACGATCGGCTCCCGGAACTAATCAAAGGACTGCGCCGTGAAGGGTGACCCGCAACCGCAGACGGTTCACACCCCGCGCCGTCGATCCGGTAAGCCCGAAAAGCGATTCCAAGTAACTTGACTTCGGGGTCGGATTTTCGTACACTATGGGCGTGTGCCGAGGTAGCTCAGTTGGTAGAGCAGCGGACTGAAAATCCGCGTGTCGGCAGTTCGATTCTGCCCCTTGGCACCATATTTTCTGTGCTGGAGTAGCTCAGCCGGTAGAGCACATCACTCGTAATGATGGGGTCCGGGGTTCGATTCCCCGCTCCAGCTTCAGATTTTTTCTCTGGCTACATGGGGCTGTAGCGAGAAGAGGTGATGAATATCACCTCCTTTATAGAGGTGATTGATTTCACCTGCTTTTTCACCTTTATGGGCGCGGGATTTTCTTTTTTGTGTGGGCAGAGTGGGACCATTTTGCGTGGCGAAAGGCGAGTCCGCTGAACTATGGAAATGAAACAGTCGTATAGCACGTCCGAGGTGGCGAGGTTCTGCCACGTGACTCCCGACACCATCCGTAAGTGGGCCGAGGCGGGACGCATTCAGGTATTCAAGACTCCCGGGGGACACCGGCGCATCCGTCGCGAAGATCTACTCCGCTTCCTACGCGAGAACAACATTCCCATCCACGCGGAACTCGACAACTCCGCCGTCAAGGTTCTCGTGGTGGACGACGAAAAGCAGTTCGCCCTCGTGATTCGGCGTTTCCTCGAGCGGTCGCAGAAGCCGTTCCAGCTCGAAGTCGCCGCCGACGGGTACGATGCCGGGCATCAGGTGGCCACCTTCCAGCCGGACGTGGTCTTCCTCGACATGGCCCTGGCGGGCGTCGACGGCATCGAGGTGTGCCGCCGCATCAAGGGCAGCCCGGAACACGTGGGCACCCAGATCATCGCGATGACCAACAACGAAGACCCGGCGCCGGTGGATCGCATCCTCGAAAACGGCGCCACGGCTTGCCTCAGCAAGCCCTTCTCTCCCGACGACTTGCGCCGGGCCCTGGCCCGCGTCGGCGTCGAGCTCAGCTAAGCCATTCCTTACGGCCCCGCGGACGCAACGGCTCCGCGGGGTTGTTGTGTGTCCGCCCTCTCCTCCCCCACTCCCGATTCCTCCTCTGCCGCTACAGAAAAACCGATCGCGCGGGATCCATGAGGTCGAACAGGCTGTATCCGAGGCCGCGAAGCAGCTTGTCGAGACGCACGACGGGAACCCCGAGCACGTTCGCGTAGCAGCCCGCGTAGCGGTCCACCAGCAGGCTTCCGGGCCCGTCGACGGTATAGGCGCCGGCGCGGTCCAGGGGTTTGACGGCGTCGACGAAGCGGCGGATCTCGGGATCGGTCAACGAGCGGAAAGTGACGTCCGTGATCTCGAATCCTTCGACGGCGCGGCCCGTGGCGGTATCCACGACGGCCAGTCCCGTAATCACCTGATGGGTGCGCCCGGCAAGGCGGGCGATCATGGCGGCGGCTTCCTCGAGGTCACGGGGTTTCCCCAATACATGCTCATCGAGGAAGACCAGGGTATCGGCGGCGATCACGAGGGCCGGCCGGTCCAGTTGACGGGCCACTTCGTCGCGCTTCGCCCGCGCGTTGACCACGACCATCTCCGCCGGGACGCCCTCGACGGTCTCGTTCGCCGCGCTCGGAATGACCTCGAGCTCGAGCCCCAGCGCTTCCAACAGCGCCCGCCGGCGAGGCGATGCCGACGCCAGGACGATGGGAGGCCTCACGAAGCCTCCGGGGCCTTCGGGGTTATGGGCTGGTCGGGCAGCAGGAGGCCGTCCGGTCCCGCCGTCTCGAGGAGCTGGTCGTTCTGGATCACCTCGGTGCCTTCGGCCACGCGGATCTGGGTGTCGGCGGGCTGAAACGGGGGATTGAGCGTGTACTTGGGAAGGGTGTAGTAGACTTGGGTATCCTCGTCGTTGACGATCCGCACGGCGCAGGGCAGGTAGTTCTCTTCGTCGAGGAAGAGCCGCACCTCCTGGAATACGCCCGATCCCTCCTCCCGGTTCCTGGGACGCAGGATCATGCCGATGGCGCCGCATTCGGCTCGGTCGGGTCGAAACAGCTCGATGTCGTAGGCCTTCTTGAGCCGGTCGGCGTTCTCGCCAAACCCGAGAAAGAGGGCCTCGGCCTGGGGATCGTTGCCCAGGTCGCTGATCTGGACCTGCCGGAGTCCGGCGTCGTACTCGTACACCCGCGTATCGTCAAAGAGATACGTCAGTTCCGCTTCGGGGTAGCGGAAGATGATGCGCCGCGGATTGACGTAGAAGATGCTTCCCTGCACCGTGTCGCTCTCGCCGGAGGTGGTGTTGGTCTGGGTGAAATCGGCGCGAAGGGCCTGAAGGCCTTCCCGCTTCTGGCTGAAGGTCTGAAAGAACTCGTCGAGGGACGGCAGGGGCGCGGCGACCGCGCTCACCAACAGCGCCACGAGGACAGTCATTTCCGTTTCTCCGTGTCGTCGACCGTTTCCTCGAGGTCGTCGTCCGGTTCGTCCGAGTCGTCAAGGGCCTCGAGTTCGAGGAGGGCCTCGATGTCTTCCGTAAGCGAATCGTTCTCCTCCAGAACTGCGCCGGGCAGCTCGTCCGAGGCGGAAGCGCGTTCCTCGCCGTCGGTTTCGGCCTCTTCCGCAGGTCCGGACTCCTTGGCCTGCTCTTCCTCGGCCGGTGCGGCCAGGAACCCAATGTTGGTGAAGCTGGGCGGCATGAAGGCCGGCTGTTCCGGAATATGGGTGTCGAGAAGCTGGCGATGGGCGTCGAGGATTGCGAGGGTCTCGATGCGGAGCCGGTTGCGTTGCTGCTCGAGCACCTGGATGTCGCGCATGAGGGCCGCGGGAATGCGGCGCGCCTCGAGTTCCATGCGCTCTTTCTGAAGCTTGGCGGCCTCGATGATGGCCGCGGCTTCTCGTCGGGCGGCGTCGAGGGTCTCGTCGGACAGTTTCTGCGCGGCGATGAGGGCGTCTCGCAAGGTCGCCTCCATGCGCCGATACTCTTCGAGGTGCTGCTTCTGTTCCTGCTGCACCGCCTTGAGATTCCGCACCTCTTCGATGAGGTCTTCGGGAATGTCGGCTGTGCGCTCGAGGAAGCGATCCACCTCCGCGCGGTCATACCCGCCCACCACCGCGCGGCGAAACCGCTTCTCGATGACGTCGCTCGGGCTCAGTGCCAGGTCTTCGCCCAGGACTTCCGTTACTACCTTGTCCTTGCGCATGGTGTCCACTCCCGATCGGACGAACCGCCGCCGCCTCTATTCACTGGCCGAGTTCCCGAGACCGGTCGGCGGCCGCCCACACCGCGGCCCGCACCGTCTCGGGCCAGCCGCGGGCTTCGAAGGTCTTCAACGCGGCCTCGGTGGTGCCGCCTTTCGAAGTCACCCGCGCCCGCAGGGTTGCCGGCGATTCGTCGGACTGGCTCAGCAACTCGCCCGCGCCGCGCAGGGTCTGGGCGGCGAGGCGCCGGGCGGTCGGTTCGTCGAGGCCCCGCTCGACCGCCGCCGCCGTGAGGTGCTCCACGAGGTAAAAGAAATAGGCCGGACCGCTGCCGCTCAACGCCGTCACCGCGTCCAGTTGCTCCTCGGTCACGCGCTCGGCGATGCCCACGGCTTCAAAGAGGATGCGCACCGTTCGCTCGTCGTCGGCCGTGCAGGTGTCGCTGAGGGCGTAACCGGCGGCGCCGGCGCCCACGAGGGCGGGGGTATTGGGCATGACGCGGGCCACCCGAGATTCCCGGCCCAGCCGGTCCTGGATGAAACGGATCGAGATGCCCGCCGCGATGGATACGGCCAGGGCCGGAAAGGGCTTGACCGCCTGCAACGGCTCGAGGGCGTTGGCCATGGCCTGGGGTTTGACGGCCAGGAGCACGACATCGGCGCGCCGGACCAGGTCTTCGGGCGAAGGGGCGATACCGGCCCCCAGGGACTGCGCCTCGTCGCGGCGGCCGGGATCGGGCTCGAACACCTTCACCCAGGGCGGATCGATGACATTCTTGTTGAGGAGCCCCTGCAGGATCGCCATCCCCATGTTGCCGCATCCCACGAAGCCCAGTGTGCCCTTCAGCCGCAACGTACTCGCGCCTCCCAACGTGTCGCGCCCCCCTCGCACGGTTTCTCCGTCACAGGTCGCAGATCATGGCCACTTCGTCGCACTTGGGGTATAGGTGACAGCGCATGCAGTCGCGGAAGACCTTGTGAGGCAGGGTTGCCTTGTCGACGCGGACGAACCCGTGGCTTTCGAAGAAGCGGCAGGCCCGGGTGAGGGCATAGACCCGCGGCAGGCCGAGTTCGCGGGCCTCGGCGACACAGGCCTCGATGAGCCGCGATCCGACCCGGAGCCCCCGCAGATCGGGTCGGACCACCAGGGACCGGATCTCGGCGAGGTCGCACAAGTCGATGTGGAGCGCGCAGCAACCGCCCACGCCCCGCTCGTCGACGAATACATGAAAATCGCGGACGTTCTCGTAGAGTTCCGCGAGGGTACGCGGCAGCAGCGCCCCTCGCAGCACTTCGCCGTCGATGAGTTCTTTGATGCCGGGCACGTCCCCGACCTGGGGTTTCCGGACCCTATATGCTTGCGCGACGCTGGCCATCCCCACCTGCTGAAAAGGACGGAAAAACCGACCGGTGACAATTCGCCAAAACGGCACCCACGCCAAGAAAGAATAATGTCCATAGTCTATCACAATTTGCCGGTCTCTGTGAAATCGATCCCGCGACGAACCTTTGCTATGGCCGCCGCGTTCGCGCTACCATGGGAACCTTGGGAGGGCCTTCGGGCGTCTCCGCACGTTCAGACCTTCAGGGAGGAGCCGGCGCCTCCGAATATGCATGTGGGACCGAGCTCCGCCGGGGCCGGCGCCGTCGGCGGAGCGGACTACGGTAAAGCATTGGGCGAGAATGGTATATGGCCAGAGTTAAGTGTCCCAAGTGCGATCTCGCCAACCCTGCGGGACAGGCCGTGTGCACGCGTTGCCACACCGCCCTGCCGCGGGTAAGCATCGAGGCGCGCTCGGGCCCCCCTCCGCTCGACATGCGGGAAGTGTCGTTCCGCCGCGGACAGATGATCGCCAATCGGTACACGGTCATCGATCTCATCGGCCGCGGAGGTATGGGCTGCATCTACCGCGTGCGCGACAACGCGCTCAACGACGAGGTGGCCCTCAAGACCCTCCTTCCCCAGTTCGCCCGGGACAAGGTGGTGGTCGAGCGGTTCTACAACGAGGCCCGCATCGCGCGCCAGCTCACCCATACGAACATCGTGCGGGTGCACGACATCGGCAACGCCGGCAACGTCATCTACATCTCCATGGAATACCTCAAGGGGAAGTCGCTGCGGGCCGTTCTCGACTCGCTGATCCCCGGCCAGCGCCTGCCGATTCGCACCGTGCTGCGCATCCTCGACGAGCTGTGCAAGGCCCTGGAATACGCCCACCAATACACGGTGCATCGCGACATCAAGCCCGAAAACATCATGATTCTTCCCGACGGAACCGTGAAACTGATGGATTTCGGGATTTCCAAGCTGATGACCCACACGCGGTTCACCGCGGCGTCGGTGGTCATGGGCACGCCCTACTATATGTCGCCCGAGCAGTTGAAGGACAGCGGAGCCGTGGACGCCCGCGCCGACATCTACAGCGTGGGCGTGGTGCTCTACGAAATGCTCTCCGGCAACGTGCCGACGGGGGTTATCAAGCCGGCGTCGCAGATCATGGAGGGGGTGCCGCCGGCGCTGGATCCCCTCGTGGCGAAATGCGTCGAGCCCGATCCGCGGAACCGGTTCGCCTCGGCCACGGAACTGCGGGAAGCCCTCCGCCCCATCCGCGAACTGGTGGAATCGGGCACGCCCTTCCACGCCACCACCGCGAAGACGAGAAACCGCGCCGGCCTCCGCCGGGCGGCGGGCGTGGCGGCACTGGTGGCGCTCCTGGCGGCTTCCGCCGCGGGATACCGCTCCCTCGAGCAGCGGCGTCTGACCACGGCCTCCGCGCCCGTGGCTCAGGCGGCCGAGACTACTTCCACGGCGCCGTCCGCCGCCCGGTTCGCCGCCGTGGCCGACATCCTGCCCGACATACGGGCCCGAGCCGAGGCCGCCGCGAGCACCGAAGGACCGGCCCGGGCGTACTTCACCCTCGGAAATACCTTCTGGCAACGGGCCCAGGCGGCTTCGAATCAGGGCGATCCCCGCGCGGAAGACCTGGCTTGGCACGCCGTTCAGTGCTACGTCGGCGCCTTCGCCGTACCTCCGGGCATGGTGTTCGTCCCGCCCGGCATTGCGCGCATCGCCACAGCTTCCGGCGAGGCCGAGGTGCCCGTGGACGGGTTCTTCATCGACGCCTACGAAGTGACCAACGCGGAATACCTGCGGTTTGTCCAGCGCGAGAAGTGGCGGCCGCCGGCCTACGAATCGCTGGCCGCCTACTTTGCCGCCGCTTCGACACCCGGCGCCTACGCCGACCCCTCCGGCATGGGCTTCTTCCGGCCGGCCCAGCCTGAGATCCCCGTCACCATGGTGAGCTTCTACGACGCCCAGGCCTATGCCGCCTGGGCCCGGAAGAAGCTGCCCACGGAGGCCCAGTGGGTCCGCGCCGCGTCGAACATCGACGGTCAGCTCGCGCCCTTCCCCTGGGGCGACGCCCCGGAACCCGGCGCCACCAACACCGCCGACCCCGCCGACGAGGCCGCCGGACCCGTGCCCCCGGGACGGTTCGAACGGGACCGCTCCCCCTTCGGCTGCATGGACATGGCCGGCAACGTGGCGGAATGGACGCGGAGCTTCTTCTCGCCCACGCCGGAACCGGACCACGATCTCGTACCCCGCGCCGCCGGGCCGCTCCCCTTCAACCGGCCCCTGGTGGTGCGCGGCGAGAGCTACCTGTCGGCCCAGGCTCCGCTGGCGCAGCGCTACCCCGTCAATTACCAGGATCGGCTGCCCAACGTGGGGTTCCGGTGCGTGGTGGAAATCCCGCGGGATGTCAAGGCGGTGAGGAATGGGGTATAATAACAAGAGCGTGCGCGCCTCGAAGGCGGTAACGTTTACGATCCGGGACGGTCGCACCGGGGGTACAACCACGGCGGAAATCACACGGTTTCAACCTTCGAGACGGGTCTGTTCACGCGACGAAACGTCCGTAACCGGGAGGCGAGTTTCGCTTCCCGGGAATCGCCCGTCGGGCCCTTCTCGGTTCGGATCCCTGACCGTAGCGTGGGAATATCCGGTAAATCCGGAGCATTTAGTAACAGATAGGGTTTATTTCGCCCCGTAGGGTGGCCTACAATGCGGGCGAAGGGCTGACATCCACCTTCGGCGAGAGGTTAGCAAAGAGGTTGCCATGAAAGTAGTCGTCTGTCCGCACTGCGCGAAGCGCCGCATAGTCGCAGATCGGGTCCCGAAGGACGTGGTTGTGGTAGTGCCCTGCCCGTCGTGCCAGGAGCTGGTCGTACTCTTCCGCGAGAAGGTAATCGGCCTGAACCGCGAAGTCATCGAACACGGTAGTTTCGACGAACGGAAGGCGCATATCGCCGAGATCATCGCCCAGTTCCTCGAGCCCGGCCTGTTTCCCTTCGGAGGTCTGGAACTGCCTCCGCCCCGTACGAACGAGTCGGACGACGACCTGAGCGACTTCGAAGAAGAGATCGAACTGGAAGACTTCCGCAGCGACGAGATCACCCAGAGCGAGGTGGATCGCTTTGTGAAGATCGAGCTCCAACGGATCGACGATCCCGTCTACTTCAAGAAACACTTCCACTGAGGCGCAGCCGGAGGGCGTGCAGGCGGGCGGCCCGCCGGCCGGGACGTGTATCGTCGAAGCGCCTCGCTCTTGAGGCGCTTCGACGCTTGCCTCGCCGATTCACTTCCGCTATAACCTTTCCCGGAGGAGGAGAGGATCGTGGCGGATACATTTGACGTGATGGTGGCGGGGCATCTGTGCCTCGACGTGATTCCCCAGTTCCCCGATACGGGCGTTTCCGACGTGAGCGCCATCCTGACCCCCGGGAAACTGGTCAACATGGGGCCCGTCAAACTGAGCACGGGGGGCGCCGTCTCCAATACGGGCATCGCGCTCCAGCGTCTGGGCAACCGTGTGTGCTACAGCGCCCGAGTCGGCGACGACGAGTTCGGCGGGATTACGCGGGAGATCATGGCCCGCAACGGCGACACCGCCGGGATCCGGTCCGCGTCGGGGTCGGTCAGTTCCTACACCATCGTCATCGCGCCGCCGCGCATCGACCGCATCTTTCTGCACAATCCCGGCGCAAACAACGAGTACGGTCCGGAGGACCTTGATCCGGACCTCGTGGCGAAGTGCCGGCTCTTCCATTTCGGCTACCCTCCGTTGATGCGCCGCATGTATCTCGACGAAGGCCGCGAACTGGCCGAGCTGCTGCGCATCGCCAAGGAGGCCGGAGCCACCACTTCGTGCGACATGGCCCTGCCCGACCCCGCGTCGGAAGCGGGCCAACAGAACTGGCCCCGCATACTCGCCAACATTCTGCCCTACGTGGATGTGTTTCTGCCGTCCGCGGAAGAGGCCCTCGTCATGCTCGAGCGCGAACGGTTCCTGCGCATGAAAGAGGAGCATCGCGGGGCCAGCCTGCTGGGGATCCTCACGCCGGAGGACTACGGCCGACTGGCCAATAAGCTCCTCGAGCTCGGGGCGAAAATAACCTCCCTCAAGTCGGGCCACCTCGGCGTCTACCTCAAGACGGGTCCCGAGAGCCGGATCCGGGACCTCGGCCCGGCTCGGCCCGCCGATGTTCGGAACTGGTCCGACCGCGAGCTGTGGTGTCCGTCCTTCACCGTGCCCGCCGTCGCCAGCGCCACCGGTGCGGGCGACTCCTCCATCGCCGGGTTCCTCACCTCGCTCCTGCGGGGCCTCGACATCGAGCAGGCCCTCCAGGTCGGCAATTGCCTGGGCTGGCAGAACGTTCAGGTCCTCGACGCCGTCAGCGGCATCAAGTCCTGGGAAGAGACCCTCGACCTGTTGCGCACCTCCATGGCCGTCGACCACTTGAGCATCGAGTCCTTCGGCTGGCACTGGAACGGGGACCTCGGCGTCTGGACCGGCCCGAGCGACGCCCTCGCCCGGAGATAGGCGCGGCTTGGTCGCTAGCTCACTATCGATCCAATTACCCCCTTTCGACACCAAAAAGTTTGACGGCACCGCCCTGAAGTGAGATAATCCCCATCTTAGGGCTACGCGGAAGCCCGGGGGACAATGCTTCCGAGGGGACGGAGGCTTCCGCGAGCGATTTGCTGTACCTGCAATCAGGGGGGAGTCATGCCGTTTGCGGCCGTCGTGGGCATTGCGCTGGGCCTCGCGCTGGACGCATTCTCCGTATCGGCCGCCACCAGCCTGCGCCTGCGTCGCGTGTCGGCGCGGCAGATCTTCCGTTTTGCTTTCCATTTTGGACTGTTCCAGGCCCTCATGCCTGCCCTCGGGTGGAGTTTCGGCCATTACCTGGACCCGTTCATCCGAGCCTGGGACCACTGGCTCGCCTTCGCCCTACTCTCGGCCATCGGGGCCAAGGCCGTTTACGGCGCCCTTTCCGGACACGAGACCGACGAAAACGTGTCCGATCCCACGCGGGGCTGGTCCTTGGTGGCGCTCTCGCTGGCCACCAGCATCGACGCCATGGCCGTGGGACTCAGCTTCGCCCTCCTCGACGTGGGCATCGCCTATCCCTGCTTCGTCATCGGCGTGGTTACTGCCTTCCTCAGCGCCGTGGGCATGATCTTCGGGTCGCGGCTAGCCGGGCGCTTCGGTCCCCGCGTCGAGGCGGTCGGCGGCTTCGTCCTCATTCTCATCGGCGTCAAAATTCTCGCGGACCACGGCGGCCTCTTCTGAAAAGATCGTCGCCAACGGCACGGCTTCCGCATCTCGCCTCCGGTT
>CAYVOE010000015.1:0-366 GCA_964452795.1 uncultured Nitrospiraceae bacterium | reverse complement strand
TAATCGCCGGGCCGCGGCCGCGGCGAACAGGAGGCTTGGTTCGACCCATGACACAGCCCAATCGCGCCGTCGACCTCGAAACCGCAGCAATGGGTGCTCTCCATCGGATGGCCTGCGCCACCCCTACGGATCTGTGGAACGATTCCTGCCATCCGGAGGAAATCCGTGCTGCCCTCGAGACAGGAGCGGTCGGCGCCACGTCGAATCCCGTCCTCATTCTCGAAGCGTTGCGGCGCGAACCCGCGCACTGGCGTCAGCAGATTCGGATCTGGGCCGAGGAATCGCCGCAGGCCCACGAAGACGATCTAACGGGACGTCTCGTCGAGGAGGTGGCCGGCGCGGGAGCGGCGGCGCTGCGTCCCGTCT
>CAYVOE010000014.1:14559-24834 GCA_964452795.1 uncultured Nitrospiraceae bacterium | reverse complement strand
ACGAAGTGGCTCCGAAGAACATCATCCTCATCGGGCCCACGGGCGTGGGCAAGACGGAGATCGCCCGGCGCCTGGCGCGCCTCGCCGACGCGCCCTTCGTAAAGGTCGAGGCCTCGAAGTTCACCGAGGTCGGATACGTCGGCCGCGACGTGGAGTCCATGATCCGCGAGCTGATGGAAGTGGCCGTCAAGATGGTCCGGGAAGAGATGCAGGCGGAGCAGGTGGAACCGGCCCGGGAGGCGGCCGAGAGCCGGCTCCTCGATCTGCTCCTGCCGCCGTCGCCGTTGCGGCCGATCCGCGTGTTCCGTCCGGGCGACCCCAACGCGGGCGACGAGGCCCCGGCCGTGCCGACTGAATCCGAAGCCGCCGAGGCGCGCACCCGAGAAATCATCCGCAACAAGCTGCGGAACGGCGAGCTGGACGACCGGGAAATCGAGCTCGAGATCCGGGACACCGGCGGCACGTCGATGATGCAGGTGTTCTCGAACTCGGGCCTCGAGGAAATGGGGGTCAACCTTCAGGAGATGTTCGGACGCCTCATGCCCCAGCGAACCAAGCGCGTCCGGAAGACCGTGGGCGAGGCGCGGCGCATCCTCGAGCAGGAGGAGCTGCAGAACCTCATCGACATGGACGCCGTGGTCAAGCGCGCCATCGACCGCACCGAGAATTCGGGCATTGTGGTCCTCGACGAGATCGACAAGATCGTCGGGCGGAGCGGACCCGGCCGCGGCCCGGACGTGTCGCGCGAAGGCGTCCAGCGCGACATCCTTCCCGTGGTGGAAGGGAGCACGGTGCCCACGAAGTACGGCCCCGTCCGAACCGACCACATCCTGTTCATCGCCGCCGGGGCCTTCCACATGACCAAGGTGTCCGACCTGATTCCCGAGCTTCAGGGGCGGTTCCCAATCCGCGTCGAGCTTACGCCCCTCGAGGCCAGGGATTTCGAGCGCATCCTCCGGGAACCGCGGAATTCGCTCATCAAACAGTACAAAGCCCTGCTCGAAACGGAGGGCGTGAACCTCGAACTCACGGACGACGCCATCACGGCGCTGGCGCGCATCTGCGAACGGGTCAACCAGGAAACCGAGAACATCGGCGCGCGCCGGCTCCATACCATCCTCGAATACCTCCTGGAAGACGTGTCTTTCGACGCGGCACAGCACCAGGGCGAAACCGTCCGGATCGACGCCGAAGAAGTCGAACGACGGCTCGCCGACATCATCGAGGACCGCGACCTGAGTCGGTACATCCTGTGATCCGGTTTCCCGAATTCGAAGCCCGCGGCGCAAGGGTGGCCGCCTTTTCGGAAGCGTGCGACGGCGACGCCGGCCCGAGGAACCCCTCGCGCCGGGACACGCTGGAATCGCTGGCGCGCGAGCTGGGTATCGACGCCGATGCCGTGGTTTTCATGAAGCAGGTCCACGGCATCGAGGTGGCGCGGGCACGGGCGTCGGACCGCGGCCGCGGCGCAGGCGCCGGCGAAGACGCCCTGGGCCCGGCGGACGCCCTCGTCACCAATGCGGCGGGCCTGCCCCTGGCGGTCCTTGTGGCCGATTGCGTTCCCATCTACCTCGTCGATCCGGTCCGGCGCACGGGAGGGATCGTCCACGCCGGATGGCGGGGCACTCTGGACGGCGCCGCATCCGCCGCCGTCGAGGCCCTGACGCGCGAATGGGGCACGAAGCCGGAGGACGTGTGGGCCCTCATCGGGCCGTCGGCGGGCCCCTGTTGTTACGAGGTTTCCGAAGAGTTGGCGGAACGGTTCCGCCGCGCCGGCCTCGCCGCCGACGGCCGCCTCGCGGACCTGTGGGAATCGAACACGCGCCGGCTGGTGACGGCGGGCCTTCGGCGCGACCGCATTGTGGTCAGCGGCCTGTGCACCCTCTGCGACGGGCGGTTCCATTCCCATCGGCGCGACGCCTCGGGCGCGCGAAACGTGGGCATACTCGTCATCTGACCCTGGACGGGACCGTATGAACCCTAACGCGGGCCGGCCATGCCGGGCACCGCAGGAGCTGTTACCCGATGTCTTCCAAGATGGACGAATTCCGCACCCGGATCGGCGAGATCAGTGATCTCCGCGCCGCGATCGCCCTGCTCCAGTGGGACCAGGAGGTCTACATGCCGCCGAAGGCCGCCCCCGCCCGGGGGTTTCAACTGGCCACGCTGTCGGCCCTGGCCCACCGGCTCTTCACCGACCCCGAACTGGGGCGCCTCCTGCACGAGCTGCGGGACCGGGGCGACGCCCTCGGTGCGGACGACGCCAAGCTGGTGTCGGAGACCTTGTACGACTACGAGCGGGCCGTGAAACTCCCGGAGTCCTTCGTCCACGAGTTCGCCCAGGAACAGAGCCGCGCCTACGAGGCCTGGGTGAAGGCACGCAAGGCCTCGGACTGGTCGGAATTTCGTCCGCACCTGGAAAAACTGCTGGGCCTCCTCCGGCAGAAGGCCGACCTCCTGGGCTACGAGGGTTCGCCCTACAACGCCTTGCTGGAAGACTACGAGCGCGGCATGACGGCCGAACAATTGCGTCCCCTGTTTCGGGACCTCGCGGCGCGGCAGAGCGATCTCGTAGACCGGGTGGCGAAATCGCCCGAGCAGCCCGACACGGCCTGGCTCGACCGGGACTGGGACGTGGACCGGCAGTGGGCGCTGACCCTCCGCGTGCTCGAGGACATGGGCTACGACTTCGAAGCGGGGCGCCAGGACAAATCGGTCCATCCTTTCACCACCAATTTCGACATCCAGGACGTCCGGGTCACCACGCGGGTCAATCCGAAGGAGCTGTTCTCCGCCCTGACGGGCTCGATGCACGAAGGCGGCCACGCCCTGTATGAACAGGGCTTCGCCCTCGACGATCGGCGCACGCCTCTGGCCCAAGCCCCATCGCTGGGGATCCACGAGTCCCAGTCGCGGATGTGGGAGAACATGATCGGCCGGAGCCTGCCCTTCTGGCGCCGCTACGCCCCCGTCCTCCGCGACCATTTCCCCGACGCCCTCGCCTCGGTCACCCCGGAGATGATTTACCGCGCCATCAACAAGGTGGAGCCGTCTTTCATCCGGGTCGAGGCCGACGAGTGCACCTACAACCTGCACATCATCCTGCGGTTCGAGCTCGAGGTGGCCCTGCTCGAGGGCGACATGGCCGTCGCCGACGTGCCGGAGGCCTGGAACGCGAAGATGCGGAAGTATCTGGGCATCGTGCCGCCCGACGACGCTCGCGGCTGCCTCCAGGACATCCACTGGTCCCACGGCTATTTCGGATACTTCCCCACCTACGCCCTCGGGAACCTTTACGCTTCCCAGTTGTTCGAGCGGATCCTCGAAGACCTACCCGACCTGTGGACCCGGGTGGAAGCCGGAGAGTTCGCCCCGCTCCTTGGCTGGCTGCGGGAGCACGTGCATCGGTACGGCCGGCGCCGCACCGCCGTCGAGATCATCGAGCAGGCCACCGGCCGGGCCCCTACGGCCGAACCGTATCTGCGCTATCTCGAGACCAAGTACGGCGAACTCTACAAGCTCGGGTAGGGCATCTTGGGAACAATTGAAGTGACCCCGCCGACGTCGAGTGGGCCGCGCCGGCGGGGTCGGGAACGGTTGTAAGGCGAAAACCTTACCGGTCGATGGACTTCTCAGGGCCGGGGTCGGGCTCGACGTCGCCGGCCGGCGAGCGCGGATCGCCCGCCGACGTCTGGCCGGCCATCATGTCGTCGTGCATGTTTCTCCAGGAGAATTCGTCCTGCGGGAGCCCCGACAGCATCTGCCGCTGCTCCTCGTTGAGGACTTCCTTGACTTCCTTCCGGCTCTCGCGCTGGATGTCGTGGAGCTTCTGCTTCTGGTCTTCCGTCAACCGAAGCTCATCCGCCATGGCCAGGATCACGCCCGGATCGCTCGTGGACACCCGCGTCTGCATGAAGATCATGTGGGTCTGGTCCGCATCGTCAAAGTCCGCGGACTCGCCCAGCGCGGCCGTCTTGTCCTTGTTCAGCGGACACATGGGGCAGGGACACTCGGCGTGGGCCGCCTTCAGCTTGGCGGCGTGCTCCGACTTGGCGGCAATGTCCGATGCCGTCGGAGGCGCGGTCTCCGGTTGATGCGGGCTCGGATTTTCGAAGGCCGTGCCCGCCTGCGGCACACTCTCCGGTTCCTGCTGAGCCACGGCCAAAGGCGCCAACATCAGCGCGAAGGCCAATACGGTCACAAGAGAAAACGCTCGGTTCATGCTTTCTGCTCCTTCATGAGGCGTGCCCGGTCCCGGGCCACGCCATAAGGGTTTCCCGAAGCCGCCGCAAGACCTGACACGGCACGACCCACGGCGACACAGGGAAAATGCGGCGCGGATGCGCCTGAAAAGAGCCACAACCAAACTGTGGAGGGAGCGGCCTTGCCGGCGCGCAAGAGCGGCGCCGGACGGCCGAAGTGAGGGGAGGCTCGCGATCGCGGCGGGCGCCGCGACCCGGTACTACGGCCTCCACTGGTAAGTCTACGCCGGAACGCCCGGATCTGTCAACCGCCTCCGCATGGAACTAACAC
Organism: uncultured Nitrospiraceae bacterium; assembly: GCA_964452795.1. Taxonomy (GTDB): domain Bacteria; phylum Hydrogenedentota; class Hydrogenedentia; order Hydrogenedentales; family SLHB01; genus CAYVOE01. Next base: position 20,301 of record CAYVOE010000014.1, on the reverse strand, counting down.
ACAACACTTGCCCAAACCGCGAATACTTCTCCATGGCGTGGCCGTCCCGGCAATGATCCTTTTCTTCCCTTGGACGAGACGCCCAAGCCACGCAGGGAAACGTCACTCAGCCTCCCCTCCGCCCCATACGAAATGCCCGCCGAATCTGGCCTTCCCCGCGCCCCGTATGCTATGCTTCCGCCCCGCGGGGTGTAGCGCAGTCCGGTTAGCGCGCCGCCTTTGGGAGGCGGAGGCCGTGGGTTCGAATCCCACCACCCCGACCATGGCCCCCGCCGCAACGACTCACCGCCCCAGTCGCCGCGCCAGGGCCTCCAACTCCGCTTGAGGCAATCGTACCAGCGGGTCGACCTTCCACGTCGCCAAAGCTGCCAGCAATGTGCTCTTCGCTACCAGCCGCGCTGAGGCCATGGCTTCCACCGCCCACAACACACCGTGGCACTCAATCCCCGCTTCCACGGCCACCTTGCGCAGGCGCCGATCTCCCGTCAGCAGCACCGCACCTTTCGTCCGTCCAGCAACGATGAGCGCTGCCCAGTCGTGTACGGTCAGCACAGGCGTCGTGCGCTGCAACTCCGAAATGCACACGAGTTCCGATCCATCCAGCGGCACGACTTTCACGCCTTGCCGCAAACCGGCAATTTCGTCTGCAGTAAAACTCAGCAGTTCGTCGGCCAGGAGGATATCGGGAATGACCAGAACCCAAGGCAGCCGCGTGAAACTCTCCAACAGTCCGCCCTTCTTCAAATCGATAAGCGCGCAGCTGTCGCTAACGACGACCCGCATACGCCTCGGCCGGGCCTTTCAGCCCCCTCTCAATTTCCGTGATCGGCACACGCAAGAGTTCAGCCGCCTTCGACAGCGAGATGAGGTCCTCCGCCGCGGCCCGGTAGACGAGGCTTTCAAACCGCTGCGGCCGCTCGGCCTCCTCGTCCTCCAACGGCTCCGGCTCTTGGCTCCTCCACCTGCGCCCTTGGGTCCGAAAAGCGTATTCCATACCGGACCGGTCCAAGATCCCCACCTGCTCCAACCGCATCAGGAACGCCGCCGCCGAGACGCCGTACAAACGCTTCAGGTTCAGGATCTCTCGAACGCCGATGGCGCTTCGCTTCTCCCCCGCCTCCCTGAGAACATGCTCACGGTTGACCAGAAACGCCCCCGCAAAGCGCTGGCAGAGCTTTTCCATGTCTCCCTCGCAGCCTGACGCGATGACGCGGTGGCCCAGTTCGTGCGCCAAGCTGAAGCGGCGCCGCTCCACGCTTTGGTCGCGGTTGACGACGATGACCGGGACCTCGCCGCGTTCCTCCCCCCGCCGCACCAGGCAAGTCAGGCCCGACATCTTCTGCGGCAGACGCTCGAAGAGGACCTTAATCCGCCGCTCCTCGAGCAGCTGGGTCATGTTCGGTATGGGATCGATTCCCAGTTGCCACGCGCTGCGCAAGTCGTCCGCCAGCCTCTCCGCATCTTCAAAACCCTCGAGGCGTCGCGGCATCCCCTCCGGGCACGACCAACCGCCGCTGTCCAACTCCAGGATCTCTTCGATCTGCAGATACCGCTCGACCCATTCCAGCACTTCGGTTTCCACGCGGGCCCGGTCGCGGGCACCTGTGCCCGCTTTGGTGCGGAATTCCACCCCGCTCAGCTCTATATCGCCCGAAGCCAGCAAGTACGACAGGCTCACGTCCAGCGCCTTCGCGAGCGCCGCCAGCACGCCGGAAGTCGGAAGCATTTCCCCGCGCTCGTACTTGCCGATGGCCTGGGCGGAAACCGCTCCGTCCAATTTCTCCGCCAAACCGCGGAGAGACAGTCCGGCCCGTTTTCGCGCGCGCTTCAGTCGTTCTCCGTTCATGGCGATTCCTTTCCAGTACGGTTTACAAAGCTCAATAAATACGACTAATTGTAAACCAAGATCCATAGGCCGTCAAAGCGGCTCCAACCGCATCAGGAACGCCGCCGACTTACACTTCAGGAGGGTCTCCCACAGAAAACCTCGTGCTCTGCCCCCTCGGGCGGAAAGAACATGAGGACGGCGTGAGAAAAAACGCGGCGGGATACTTGACACTGTCAAATTATGTCGATATAATTCCCGTAGAACATGGGAAATCGCAGACGCATGAAGGTTGACCCGGAACTGAAACTGGCGGAACTGGCCGAGGCGGCGGGGGTGCCCGCGCGGACGGTACGGTTGTACATCGCCAAGGGGCTGGTGCCTCCGCCGCGGCGGGCGGGGCGCGACGCGGCTTACGGTCCGGAACACCTCGAGGCCCTGCGCCGGATTCGAGAAGGCCAGCGGGAAGGGCTGACGCTGGAGCAGATCCGACACCGGTTGGCGGGGGAACGCCCCCGGGCGGCGCTGCCCGACCCCGTGGGCTGGTGGAGCTACGCCCTGGCGCCGGACGTGACCGTGAACGTGCGGGGAGACGTGACGGGCGCGCGCCTGCGCCGGATTCGAGACGCCATTTCGGTCCTGCAGGGGCTCCTGCAGGCGCAAACCGCGGACGACGCGGAGGAGACGGAACCATGACGGCAGTAGCGCAGTCGGACGGGGGTTTCGGGTTACGGGCCGCACACGACGGAAAGGAGGTGCGGCTGGCGATGCAGGAGCTTCGGCTCACGGGGACCCTGCTTCCGGTGGGGGCGCGGCTGGTGGTGCGCCACGTTTTCGCATCGGCGGAGAAGAAGCCCCTCGAGGTCATCTACGCCTTCGCCCTGCCGCGCGACGCCGCCCTGCGCCGGTTCCGCGTGACGGGGAAGGATTTTAGCGTGCGGTCCGAGCTCAAACCGGTCCGGGAGGCCGAGAAGGAATACGAGGCGGGCGTGCAGGCGGGGAGCCTGTCCACGCTGTCGAAGGTGTACGGCGACGGGCTTGTGAACCTCACAGTGGGCAACATCCGGCCGCGGGAGACGGTGGCGGTCCACCTCGAGCTGGTGGCGGGGGTCGAGCTGCGCGACGACGGGTACCGGTTCCGGTTTCCCTTCACCCTGGCTCCGGGCTACCATCCCCAGGCCCATTTCAGCACCGCGGAGCCCGGTGAAGGCGAGATCGAGCTTCCCGAGGAAGAATTCGGCGACGTGATTCTGCCGACGTGGTCGGACGACGCGGAAGGGTTGCACCGGGTCGATTTCCACCTGGACGTGCGGAGCCCGGGCGCCCTGGCGGAAGTGTCGTCGCCGTCTCACCGCATCCGCGTGGTCAGCCCCGGAGAAGGCCGGGCCCGCATCGCCCTCGCCACGGACGCCGACGTGCCCGACCGCGACCTCGTGGTCGACGTGCGCACACCCTCCCCCCGGGAGACGGTCCTGGCCGGCGCGGACCGCGAGGGCCGAGGCCGCTTCGCCGTCGTGATTCCGTCGGAGCGTTTCGGTACGACGGAAGACCGGCCGCGCCGGGTGGTGTTCGTCCTCGATCGTTCGGGGTCGATGAGCGGCGCCGCCATGGCCCAGGCCAAGCGCGCGGTGGAGGCCTGCCTGGGCGCCCTGTCGCCGGAGGACCGCTTCGGCATCGTGGCCTTCGACGACCAGGTCGACGTCATGTCTCCGCGCCTCGTGGCGGGGGACACGGCGGGCCGGAGCACGGCCCACGGGTTCCTGCGCGACATCGACGCCCGGGGCGGCACCGAACTGCTCGCGGGCGTCGAGAAGGCCGCCCGCCTGCTTCGGCCCGAGGGCGGCGAGATCCTGGTCGTCACGGACGGGCAGGTCTTCGGCACGGAGTCGCTGGTGGCGCAGGCGCGTCGGGAAGGCGTGCGCATCCATTGCCTGGGCATCGGCAGCGCGAGCCAGGACCGCTTCCTGTCGCTCCTGGCCCGCGAGACCGGCGGCACCAGCCGCTTCCTCACCGCCCGGGAACGGGTCGATCGGGCCGCCGTCGAGGTGTTCTCCTCCCTGGGCCGCCCGATCGCCACGGAGGTCAAGGTATCCGCGGAGGGGCTGGAGGGCGTGTCTCTGGCGCCGGCCCCGGCAGACACCGTCTTCGCGGGCACGCCCCTGACGGTCTTCGGTTCGTGTGCGGGTCCGGGCAAGGGCCGGTTGCGCATCGAGTGGGATTCGGGCGCTCAGGAGGTCGAACTGGACGCCGCCGCGGCGGGCCCCGGCGAGACGCTCAAGCTCCTGCAGGGGGCCCGGCTCCTCACCGATGCCGAGATGCGGGATCCGCAGCAGGCGACGGGCCGCCTCGCCAAGCGGCAACAGGCGCGGCACGACCGCTACATCGAATCCCTCAGCCGCGAATACGGCCTCGCGAGCCGGCGCATGGCGCTGGTGGCGGTGGTCGAGCGCGCGTCGGACACCCCCGGCCAATTGCCGACGACCCAGGTGGTGCCCGTGGGGATGCCGGAGGACACCGCCTTCGATTCGTATTTCAATGCGCCGATTCGCGGGGCTTCTTCGTTCTTCGGATTGCCCTTGGCGCGGAGGATGCTCTCGCGTAAGGAAGCTCTTCCGGCGGCCCCGATCCCGCCCGGAATCGAGGACCTCGGCGAAGACTTCCAAGCTCTTAATTCCCGTATGTCTGCCTCTTCCGAGGGCGTCCATACGAGGCAAGCCGACTGCTTTATCGTGCTTCGAAGAGAATCGCCCATGGCCGATGCCATCGATTCTCTCCTGGACTTTGCGACGCGCATCGAACCCGACGGCGGCCTCCCCGGCGATACCCCGGAAGACCGCATCCGGGCCACGGTGGCGGCCCTGGTCGCATTCCTCCTGGAGGGGAGCACGGAGCGGCGCGGCCCCTTTGCGCCCCACATCCGGCGGTTGGTCGCGTTCCTCGAGGCGCAGGACCTCTCGGGACTGTCGACGGAACAGGCCGGGATTGTGCAGCGCGCCATCGAGGCCGCATCCCACGGTCTCCCCTCCGCGTCCCCGGATGCCGACTATCCCTCCCCCCGCGACGACTGGGATCGCCTGGCCCGGCTGCTGGCGTAGCCCTATGCCGAGCGAGCGAGGCCGTCCCGCCTCGCCGCGGCGGAAACCGCCGACGGTCGGGGGAGGGATTCCTTCCCCCGGCCCTTCGTCTTTCCCGGATCGTGCCCCGCCCCGCACGGCGAGACCGAGGCGGGTTGTCGTTGCAACGGACGGTACCCTGTGCTAGAGTCAAATCGGTGAACTTGGAGGGGCATGCCATGGACTGCTCAGTTTGCCGAGTGCGCAGCTCCGTCAGCTACTGCGCGGATTGCGAGACCTTGCTCTGCGAGGAATGCAGCGAATCCTGCGACGAGTGTCAGAAGCGCATCTGTTCCCGCCACGTCCACGAATCGCGAAGCGGGCGCCCGCTGTGCGGTGCATGCTACGAGGCCTATTCGCAGCGACGCCTCGCCGGCGACCGGGATGTCGGGGTCGACGTGGAGCCTCCCGCCGACACATTGCGCGATGCGGCGCGGCTCCTGCGCGGGGAAGTGAGCGACATCCGCCCCTGGAAAGTCAGCCTCGGTTTCGGGGTGGCGGCGTTGGCGATAGCCGGCGCGCTCCTGGCGCTGCCCGCGTTGAAGGACACCGTCCTGGGCAACGTCGGCATCTTCACCGCGGCCTTCATTGTGGCGGTATGCCCCCTGCTGGCACTGGGATGGGCCGTGATGGGCCTCGTGGAGCGGCATCCGTCGGAGAGCCGCAAGTTTAACCTGTTGGGGCTGGTCCTCGCTCTGGGCGCGCTGGGACTGGCATTTCCGATCCTGCGTTCGGTTCCCGATTCGGAAGAGGCCGTGGCCATCCGGCAGGAGATTCCCGCGTCGTCGCTGCCCGAGGTGGACC
>CAYVOE010000014.1:0-14549 GCA_964452795.1 uncultured Nitrospiraceae bacterium | reverse complement strand
CGCCGGCTGGACGGGAGGCCTGGCGCCAGGTACGCCTGGCACTGTATCGGCTGCGTCCGTAAACATCGGTTCGGTCCGGGTTTTTTGACCGGGAAGCGGCGCTTCTTCGGATGAGACCGGCATCCATTGTGACAATTCCCAAATAACCTGCATAGTATTGGCGGAGGGGCATGAGTTCGCGTAACGTCGTCGTATTGGGGGTGCTTCTTTTTGTTTCGGCCGTCATTGGCGCCTTCGCGGCGACGGATGACGGCTCGTTTCGTGCGCCGGTCATGGTCCTGTACGGCGGCGTCCTGTTTCTGTCTCTGGCCCTGTTCTTCGTGGTCCTGCCGCGCTTCATCAGTCGGCCCGTGCAGATCTTCGTGGCCATGGTGCTGGGGGTAATCGTCGGGTGGGCCCTGGACGGAGCGGGGTACGAAGCGCTGGTCCTCGATTACATCGGGATCTTCGGATCCGCCTTCATCCTCCTCCTGAAGATGGTGGTGATCCCGCTGGTCTTCGTGTCCATCACCACCGGCATGGCCACCATCGGCGACGTCCGCCGCGTCGGCCCTCTCGGCGCCAAGACGCTGGGCTACTACTTCACCACCACGGCCATCGCCGTGCTCATCGGCCTGTTCTGGGTGAACGCCATCGACCCCGGTTCGGGCCGCGGCGACCTTACCGAGTTGCTGGCGGAACAGCAGGCCGACGAGGAGACGACCGCCACCTTCGGCCACCGGATACAGGAGAATCTTCTCCCTTCCATCATCCCCGGCGTCGACGTGGCGAAGATCCCCATCCTCCCCATCATCTTCGCCGCCCTGATCCTGGGGGTCGCCCTGGCGTTCAACGGGGAGCAGAGTCAGGGCGCCACCAGCTTCTTCTCCGGCCTGAACGAGGCCATTATCACCATCGTCAACTGGATCATGTACCTGGCACCCATCGGGGTCTACGCGCTGATGGCCGGGGCCGTGGCCGCCATGGGTCTGGGATACCTCACCACCCTGGCGAGCTACGTGATGACGGTGCTCATCGCACTGACCACCCATTTCTGCGTGCTCACCCTCGTCGCGGTACCCGCGCTGGCACGGATGTCTCCGCAGCGTTTTCTCCGCGGAATGGCCCCCATGTTCGGGCTGGCCTTCAGCACGTCGTCGAGCTCCGCCACGCTTCCCGTCACCATCAAGTGCGCCGTGGAACGACTGGGCGTGGGGCGAACGGTGGCGAGCTTCATGCTCCCCCTCGGAGCCACGGTCAACATGGACGGCACGTCCATCTACCAGGCCGTGGCCGCCATCTTCATCGCCGAGGTGTATGGAATCGACCTCGGATTCTCGCAACAGATGATGATCTTTCTCACGGCCATCACCGTGTCGGTGGGGGCGGCGGGCATCCCCGGCGCCAGCGTCGGCATGATGGTGATCGTGCTGGGTTCCGCGGGCCTGCCCGCCGAGGGCATCGGCATCATCCTCGGCGTGGACCGATTCCTCGACATGTGCCGCACCCTGGTGAATGTCACCGGCGACTCCGTGGGGTCCGTGGTGGTCGCCCGTTCCGAAGGCGAGCTCCATCCTCCCGAGAACTGGCCGGCCCCTCAGGCGTCGAGCGGTTAGGGCGCCGGGGAATCCCGAGTCTCGAGACACCCCTCCCCCACGCTCCGCGTACTTACTCCGGCGGGGCCAGGGCGCGGCAGAGGCGGTGGGCGCGGACGTAGGACTCGCGGGCGCGCTCGGGCAGGCCCAAATCGGTCAGCGTGCGGCCGAGGGCGCGGTGGATCAGGGGGTCTTCGGGATCCCGTTTCAGCGCGTCGACCAGGACGACGAGGCCCTCGCGACGCCGACCGTCCCGGGCAAGACGCTCTCCCTCGCCGCGCAGACGATGCGCTTCCAGGCGATCGGCGACCTCGGCGATGCCGGGCGCCACGTCGGCGGCGATTTCGAGGGCGTAGCGGGCTCTATCCGAATCGTCGGCCACATCGAGGACGCGGGCGTACTGCAGCAGGGCGAGCACGTGGCGCGGCGCGGCAGCCCGGGCCCGCTCGAGGTGGAAGCGCGCTTCGTCGATGCGGCCCTCGCGGCAGGCGATGGCGCCCAGCGCGGTCCGCACGTGGGGCCGGTCGTGACCGACTTGGATCAGCCCTTCCAAAACATGCCGCGCCTCTTCAAGGGCGCCGCGGTTGCACAGGATGTTGGCGAGGGTCGTGGCGGCGCCCAGGTGGTCGCCTTGAACTTCCAGCACCCGTCGACACGCCGCCTCCGCCTCGTCGGTCTCTCCCACCGCCAGAAGCTGCTCGGCCAGGTCGTGGCCCGCCTTGGGGTCCCGAGGGTTCCGCTCGACCTGACCTCGGGCGATCTCGAGGTAGAGGCGGGCTTTGGCGCTGTCGGGCCGACCGGAGGTGTGGCCGTAATGATGAATCACGATGGGCTCGCGCCGGACGATGCCGCCCCGTTCCCGCACGCTTTCGGTAATGCTCTCGTGGACGGGTTCCCGGTAGCGAAAGCCGCGCCCGTTCCGGAAGAGCCGCAGCAGCTCGGTTTGGATGTAGCCGGGAAAGCCCCGGGCGTAGGGCGCGTCGGCCTCGCAGGGCACCCAGCGCCACGCCCGGAGATCGGTGGAGTAGTTGGCGAGGGTCACTTCGACGGCGTCGGCGCCTGCTCCGTCTTCGTCCACGAGCCGCCGGACACGGGCGGCGCCGTGGGGGTCGAGGACCTCGTCGGCGTCGAGGTGGAGCAGCCAGTCGCCGCGGGCCTGCTCCAAGACGCGGTTCCGGGCGTCGGCGAAGTCGCGGTTCCAGGGGAGGGAAATCACGCGTGCGCCGCACCCCTCGGCGACGGACACGGTGGTGTCGTCCGACCCCGTGTCCCCCACGACGACCTCGTCGGCGATGGCGCGGACCGATGCGAGGCAATCGGCCAGGCAGCCTTCCTCGTTCCGGACGATCATGACGACGCTGAGGGAGGGCACGAAGGGCTCCTTCAGGGCGAGTGCGCGTAGCGGCGGCCGTCGCCGCGCCGTATCACCTCGACGCGCACGGGCACCACGCCGTCCCGGACCATGTCGATGCGGCGGGCGGCCTCGAGGGACAGGTCGATAATGCGCCCCCGCACGAAGGGCCCGCGGTCGTTGATGCGCACCTGGACCGTCTTCCCGTTGCGGAGGTTGTGTACGCGCACGGTAGTGTTAAAGGGCAGGGTGCGGTGGGCGGCGGTGAGGGCGTCCTGATTGAATACTTCGCCCGAGGCGGTGACACGCCCGTGGTACTGCATGCCGTACCACGAGGCGAGGCCCCGTTCGTTGTTCGATCCCCAGTGCCACGGGGCCAGGCGGCACCCGGTACAAAGCAACAGGAGCACGACCCAGGCCGTGCTCCTGAAATAGACGAAGAACTCAGACTTATTCGGAAAGCATACCTGCGATCCGCTCCGCCACCCTCGCCACAACATCTTCACGTTTGTAATCGCCCCGCGCTATGCTTTCCCGGGCGGCGGCGACGCGATCCTCCCGGATATCGGGTTGTTCCCGAGCCAACTCCAACAGGTGCGACACGGTGGCCGCCCGTTGGGCCGCGGAACTGATCTGCACGCCGTCCTTTACGCGGAGATCCGGGGTCTCGTCTTCACGCTTCGCGCGAACGTCCACCGGCCTCTCCGGAGCGGGTTCCGGCACGCCGCCTACTCCGCGCACACCATCCATAACTGTACTCCCAAGATCTGCGCCCGCAGCGTGAGCTGCCCCCGCGCTTGTTATCGGCACCGCGAAAGAGGGGCTTGAGATACGACCGCCCTTCGCTCCTTCGGAAATCATCTTGGCACGAGCCGACCGGGGGTTTCAAGCGCGGAATGCGGCCGGCTCGGTCCCGGAGGCCCTATTCCTCGGGCAGGCGGCCGGGGCTGGCGTTCTCCTTGAGCCAGTCCAGGATGTCACTGATGCTGCCGGTGGCCAGGGCGATGCACGAGTCGGCGGCGCCGTAGTACATGTTCAACGTGTCGCCGTCGTCGTCGATGGTGTACCCGCACGGAAACACCACGTCGTGGACGTCCCCCATGCGCTCGTACGGTTCCCGAGGCCCCATGACCCACGGCTCGCTTCGCAGCAGCGGACGTGCGGGGTTTTCGAGGTCGAACAAGGCCAGGCCCAACCGATAAAGGGCGCCCGCGGGGGTCAGCTTCACCCCGTGATAGATCACCAGCCACCCTTCGGGCGTCTCGATGGGCGGCGGCGACAGGCCGATCTTGTTGGCGTCCCAGAACGGCCCGCGACGCGCCATCAGCATCACCGAATGGTCGCCCCAGTGCTTGAGGTCGGGGGAGTAGGAAATCCACATGTGGGCCCGGCCGTAGCTGGGCACGGAACGGTGGATCAGGGCCCAGCGGCCGTTGAACCGGCGCGGGAACAGGGAGGCGTCCTTGTCCTCCGGCGGCATCACGTTGCCCAGGCGCTCAAAGGTCACGAAGTCCTCCGTCGTCGCCAGGGAGACTCCGGCGCCCGCCGGCGAGTAGCAGGTGTAGGCAATGACGTACTTCTCGAGCTCCGGGACCCAAACGACACGCGGGTCTTCGATGCCCCACACCTCTTCCGGGTGGTTGGCCACGTCCGGCAGCAGGGTGGGCCGCTCGTCGATCTGCCAGTCGGAGACGCCGTTGACGGACCGGGCGGCCGTCAGGTGGGACCGACCCGCCGTGTCTTCGACGCGGCACAGCAGAAGCGTTTCGCCCGAAGGCAGCCGGGTGGCTCCCGCATTGAAAACCGTGTTGCAGGGATAGGGCCACTGATCGGGCGTAAGGATGGGGTTGTCGGGGTGGCGGAAGAACAGCTCGCGCACCCCATTACGGATCTTGGCGTCCATAGGCGACCTCATGCTCCTGGTCGAACCGGACCGACGCGGGGCGACTCCATCGAGGGTCTGCCGGTCGATCCGGGGGATGGAGTGTGGTTTATCACGGCGTTGTAGCGACGAGAAGGACCCTGCATTTGCTTGCCTCAACACAGGACCGCGCGTAAGGGTCAAGGTACCACACGGTTCGGCGTCAACACAACGTTCGCCCGGGTTCGGTCGGCCGTTTGACACCTCGGCGCCCGGACGTTATCGTAACGAGCAGCCTCCCGATACGGCACTCCCTACTGGAATTTGCGATCTTCATGCCGAAAAAACCTTCCCCGCCGAAGGCCGCCGCCATCGTGAACCCCCGATCCGCGAACGGGCGCACCGAAGAACTGTGGCCCGAGATCGCCGCCGCCCTGCACGAGGTCCTCGGCGAGTTCCGGTTCGTGCTGTGCAAACGCCCGGGTCACGCCACCGAGCTCGCCCGCGAGGCCCTCCACGGCGGGTGCAACCTCATTGTCAGCGTCGGGGGCGACGGCACCCACAACGAAGTCATCAACGGATTTTTCGAGGGAGAGCGGCGCATCAATCCCAAGGCGGTGATGGCCATCCTCCCACAGGGAACGGCCTCCGACTTCGCCCGCACCCTGGGCATCGGCGACACCGAGCAGGCCATCGCCCAACTGGCGGCGGGCGAAATCGTGCTCGCCGACGTGGGCCGGGTTCATTTCCAGGACGAGTCCGGCGTCCCGGCCATTCGCCATTTCCTCAACGTCGCCCACTTCGGACTCGGCGGAACCGTGGCCGAACGCGCCAACGAAGGGTCCAAGGCCGTGGGCGGGTCCTTTCCCTATTTCGTGGCGTCCCTCAAGACTTTTGTGGAGTTCGACAAGCCGTTGCTGCGGCTGCAGATCGACGATCACAAGATCGAGGAACGCTGCATCGACGTCATCGTGGCCAACGGACGGTATTTCGGCGGCGGCATCGAGGTATCCGAGGACGTTCGACTCGACGACGGCCGGTTCGAGGTGTACGTCGTGGGCGATCTGTCGCGCGGGGAGGCCCTCGCCGCCTTGACCCGCCTCTACGGCGGCACCGTCGACGAAATCGACCAAGTGCGCCACTTCCGCGCCAAACGGGTCTGCGTGGAGTCCGAAGAACGGGTCCGGGTCAACCTCGACGGCGAAAACCCGGGCTACGTACCGGCGCGCGTGAAACTCTTGCCCGCCGCCCTGCGCCTCGTGTGCGGCCGGAAACGGGGCCCCGCCTGAGCCTCGGAAGCCGATCTGTCAGGATGGATGGACGACCCGGCCCTCTTCATCGATGTAGAGTCCCCGGTCGACCGGTCCGAAGCGGCCGTCGGCCCGTTCCAGGAATTCTGTTTTGGAACTGGCGAAGACGGGATTGATCTCGATGTCCACCGCCGGGTGGCCTTCGGCGTCTCGGGGCACGCGGGCCCCCGCAGCCTCCAGCCACTCGCCCCAGTACCGGCTCATCGAACGCCGCGCCGCCACCACGCTGTTCGATCCCTCGAACTGCTTGATGGGCGTGTATTCGCCTTCGCGAGGAATTTCGAGGGCGATGGGACGGTGCCGGATGAACCGGAGGGCGTCGAAGACGAAAGTTTCGAATTTGTACCCGTTGGGCGCTTCGGGGTCTACGGGAAGGCCCTGTTCGTCGATGTAGGGTACCTTTTTGTGGGCCGAATGCCACGGAAAATCCTCGAAATGAGCGTACACCCGCTCGACGAAGCCGGTCGAAATGATGTGGATCGCGGGGTTTCCGGCGAAATGGAGCAGGCGACCTTCGGCATCGGTCTCCAGCAACTGGGGATAGATGTCCAGCTCGGAATACTCGATGACCCGGTATTCCCCGTCGCAGAGGCAATGGACCCCCACCGACTCCCGAGGCTCCTCCTTCCGGTGGACCTTCGACGACATCTCGCCGCCCCCGAGCAAGTGATACCCGATGAAGTAGGGATCGGCAACCTTCACGGCCCAATTGTCCACCTGGAAGTAGCTCAGGGTGTCCACCCCTCGCTCGGCGGCGTCGGCCACGATGCCGTTCTCGATCAGCGCCGGAATGCATCCGCCGTGGCCGTTGGGGTTCATGGCCAGCCGGCCCTTGTCCTCGAGCATCAGCCGGCCTTCGCCGTCCACGCAGGGCATCATCCCCTGCCGGAAGAACCGGACGTTCTCGGGCTTCAACCCGAAGTGGTCGTTCGACTGGAAGCAGGCCCGGGTCTCTTCGTCGTTGGCCTCGCTTACCATGATGTACCACGGCAAGGTGCAGCCGTACCGACGCTCGAGGTTCCGGATCTTGTCGGCGTGGTAGGCGAACAGGGTGCGGCCCGAAACGGGGCCCACCGGGTAGGCCCCCTTGGGTCCGTCGAAGCCCAGGCGGGTGCCCTGCCCCCCGGCCACCAGGACCAGCCCCACACGCCCCGCCCGGAGGGCCTCCTCGCCCGCGTCCCAGGCCTCGCGGGCGTCGGGACGGTCGTCATGGGCCGGCGGGATCACGGGCACGGGCTCGATGCGGTCGAAATGCTCCGGAGGCGGCTGACGGCGGACCCAGGTATCGACGAGCCGCTCGATGAGATCGAAGTCGATGGCCTGGATCTGCGCCTGTAGCGCGTTCCGTTCAGGCTCACTCAGCTCGTTCCAGAACCGGATCACATGTTCCTGACCCCGCTCTGCCAATATTCTTCTCGTTTCAACCTGTTCCAAATGCGTCATCAGCGGTTTCGAATCCTTCCCACCTTGTTCATTTCGTCGCGCTGGGCCTTGTTGGGCAACAGCCCCGGCTTGGTGCCGGGCACAATCTCGTACTTGGACCCGCAGGTGTCGCACAGACCGTATTGAAAGCCCGGATGCTCGAGGAACTCGCCGCAACGCGGACACGCGGGCTGAGGCAGTCGATACAGGGCGGCGGGGTTGTCGAAGCGCCCCCTGCAACCGGGGCACACCGCCACGGGGGCGGTACGTTCCCAGCAACGGCTGAAGGTCCTTCGGGCATCGCATACGCCGCACGTAACCTCGCGGGCGGGCAAAGGTCGAATTCCCGGAGGCGGATTGGGAGCCGCCCCTTCGCGGGACGGAGTAGGCCGGTTGTTGTCGCGCCGGCCGCCGAAAAGGGCCATGGAGTTAACCTTCCTGTGCTACGGGTGCCGCAGAGGAATCCGGCTCGGGATCGGGTTCGGCGGCGGGTGCTGCGTTCTTGACTACGGAGCCCGTCACGGGGATGGATTCGGTGAAGGTGCGGTCGCCCGCCTTCACGGTAAACCGGATATCGCCCCGCTTGAAGCCCAGACCGGCGTCGGGGGCCACCGAAATGGCAATGGCGCCCCGGTCGCCCTCGACGGGGCGCAGGCTGACCTGAAGGTCCGGAGCGGTGGTGGTGACGTCGCTGATCTCGATGGGTCCGGTGCCGAGGACGGTCAGCATGCCCGCGTCGACCTGTCCGGGCTGTACGGCCCCGAGGGACAAGGGACGGGGAGTGACGGCGTACGGCGCCACGACGGTGGCGTTCACCTCGCTCCGGTAGTGCATGACACGGGACACGTTGGTCTCGATGCTGTACGAGGCATGGTAGGGGCCGGGCGGCACCTTGTTGGAGTCGAGGAGCAGCTCCACGACGTATTCCCGCATCGAGGGCTGTTCCCACTCGGATTCGGGCCGCTCACGGAGCGACACGCTCAGACCGGGGGCGGTGCTCTGGACGCCCGTGACGGCGAAGGGCTGATCCTCGAGCGTGATCAGCTTCTCATCGGCCTGGCGCACCACGACTTCGGCCAGCACCACGTCGCCCTTGTTGATTTCGCCGAAGTCCACGGGGCGGGGCTCCATGGTGAATTCCGGCTTCACCTGGGCGAGCACGTCCACCTGGACGTAGACCTCGTCCGGGTCGTTGGACATGATGGTGAGGACCTTGTGAGAATCGAATCCGGGTATCCGCGCCGGGTTGACCGTGACGATGAGGGGTTCCTGTCCGCCCGGGGGAATGACCGTGTTCTCGACGTGGCCGAGGGTGCAGGCGCAGGAGGTGTTGACCTGCATGATCTCGAGGTCGAAATCGCCCCGGTTGTAGATCATGACCTGCCCTTTGCCGATGTCGTCGTTGGGAATGACGCCGATGTCGTAGGTGGTGGTTTCGACCTCGATGTCGGGTTTCTTGTCCAGGCCGGCCGGGGCGACGGCGCCGGTCTCGGTACCGCGGGCCGGGTCGCGCTCCGCAATTGCTCGAACCTGGTCCAGAAAATCGACGTCGGTCTCCGTGGCGCGCGCTTCGATGGATTTGTCGGGCTCTTTCAGTCCGACCGCCAGGACAAACACGAAAAGCCCGACTACACCGATTACGATCGCCAGGGCGATGTGTTGGCTGCGCAATCTCATAGAATTACTCCGACTTGAACCGCACGCCGTAGCGTTCCTCCGCTTCGATCAGACGGTCCGATAGATTTTGGTACACGGCGTCGGAAATCTCAACATCCAGCTCCATTCCCATCAGCAGGGCGCCGACGACGGGCTCGAATATGGGCATCACCGGCACCGCCCACGGGCATTCCCGGTGGACACCCAGGCGCAGGGCGTCCATTAGCACGGGGCTGCTCCCTTTGAACACGCTGCCGGCCATGACCACCTCGAATTCGTCTCGGGTCATGTCGAGTCGGTGGGCCACGGCGTTCACCAGCCGCGCCAGGTAGCGCCCGCCCGATTCCAGGATGTCGCAGGCCGCGTCGTCGCCGTCGGCTGCCGCGTCGAAGACGATGGTGGCCATGGGCTCGAGGGAGTCGATGTCGAACCCGCCCCGGTAACAGGCCACGAAGAACTCGTCGACATCGTTGAACCCGGACCGTGCCAGGAACCTTTCTGTCAACAACGTGGGCGGGATGATGCCTTCCCGGGCCCGCCACACGGCTTTCAGCCCGTCCCGGCCGATGAGCGTGCCGCTGCACTCGTTGCCGAAGTCCGGGCCGAACCCCGCCGCACGCGCCTCGTCGCCGCGACGGTTGCGCCCGGCGCACACGCAGTCCGTCCCCACGGCGATGGCGATGCCGTAGGGTTTTCGGGTGCCGCCCCGCAGGCCGGCCATGGAGTCGTTCCGGAACACGCGCGGGATGTCGCCGAAAAGGGGCGTATAGATCTCCCGTTCGAGCATGTCGTAGTCCTGGGGGAGGTCCGCCCCGGCCACGCCCATGCCGATGCCGGCGATGTCTTTCAGCTCGAGGCCCGCGTCGTTGAGCGCGCCCTCGACGGCCTTGCGGTTCTCGACGGCGGCCGGCTCGATGCCTTCGTACTCGTAGTTGCCCGTGCCGGCCCGGCCGAATCCCTTGATGTTACCCTGCTCGTCGCCCACCAGGCAGAACGTCTTGGTCCCGCCCACATCCAATCCCAGATAATGCCGCATCGATTGCCCTATGCCCCTTCCTTTGGTCCGAGGTCTAAAGGGGTATTGTACCGTATCGGGACCCGGCTTTGGGACCGGAGCCCGACATCCTTCGGACCTGCTGGAGGCGGAGCTCCCGAACGGGCTCGCCAAATTCGCCCGTTCGGGAGGTGCCGCCAAAGGGATCGGTCAATAGGTGGCGCGGACGGTCAGGGTTCCTTCGGCGTCGAGGGTGATGGTTTCGCGCGCCGCATCCCAGGCGTCGTGGGCCTGGCCGTTGACCGTGACTTGGCGCATCGGTTTGCCCTCGGGATGGCGCAGGCGAAGCACGATGGCCGAAGGCTTGCTCCGCGCGGGGACATCCACCCGGGCCTCGATGTATCCGTCGCCCGCGTGGGAGTCTATCCGGTAGGAGACGGATCCGAAGAAGGTGGGCGCCTGATCGACGGAGACGGACCGACCGTCCTGCATCCAGTGGCTGGGAACAAAGGGGGCCAGCCACAGCTCGTTGCCGCGCTCCATCACGAACATCATGCGCGACTGCTGGAGGAAGTTGCCGGTCTCGAAGGTCTTGTTCCACACGCTGGCGCCGGGGTTTTCGTAGATCGTGAGATCTTCGCGGTTGAACATCACGCTCAACTGATTGAAGTAGGACCGGATAAACGGTTTGACGTCGTCGCGCCATCCGTGCATCTGGACGAACCGGCCGTAGAAGGGCTGAGCGCGGGCGAATCCGCCCCGGTTGAACACGTCCGCGCGGGTGGCCTCGGGCGTGATGGCGCCGAAGCCGAACTCGATGAAGTGCCGGTCCTCGAGATCCGTGGCGATGTATTCCACGCGGGGATCGGCGGGGTCGAGCACGCCCTGGTCCACCAGGTGGTGGGGGCCCAGTTCCGAGTCGTAGAGCCACGAGTTGGAGTAGTTGGGAAAGAACTGGGGGCTCGAGCCGGGGCACAGGGCCTGGAAGGGCGAGCCGGGGATCCAGGCTCCGTCGCGTCGCGGCACCACGGGCATGCGGGCGGTGGTCCATTCGTAGGCGCGACGGATGTTTCGGCGGAGCTCCTCGGCGGCCGCGGCGTAGTCGTCGGCTTCGGGATGGTCGATGGCGGCCAGCGCCTCGGCGGAGGCCGCCAGGCCGGCGTAGTAGTACCCGTTCAGGCTGTAGGTATAGCCCCAGTCCTGCCAGTCCGCCACCGTGCCCGGCGGCATGAGGCCGTATTCCGGCACGAGGGCGCCCCAGGGATCGCGCCGCTTCGTCTTCTGGAACTGGTCGACCACCCAACCGCTCATGCGGGCCATGCGGGGCGCCACTTCCCGCCACCATTCCTCGTCGCCCGTGAGGCGGAAGTGGTCGCGGGTCCACCACAGGTGCTGCCCCGTGCCGATGAGGGTGTAGCCGTGGGAGAGGTAGCCTTCCGGCTGGTGGCGCTCTATGAAGTAGTCGATGACGCGCCGAGCGAAGTCATGCTGGCCCCAGAGGTCCATTCCGTGGAGGATGGCATGGCTTTCGGTGTCGAGGGAGGCATAGTAGGCCGAGCTGATCCAGGCATCGATTTGGGCGCCGTCGGCCTCGTTGCGCGCGGCCAGGGTGCAGTGAATCTGCGAGGCCTTCAGCAGGTTCTCGAGAAGCTCGTCGGGGATGTCGACCTGCATGGCGGGGGCGAGGAAATCGGTCCAGTAGGCCTCGGCCTTCCGGCGCAGGGCCGCTCCGTCGGCGAGGGCGGCCCAGTCCTCCGCCGCGGGCGTCCACTCGAGGGGCATATACGCGTAGAACGAAAGGGTGGTCCCGGGCGGGCACTCGCCGCCAATCTCGAGGGTGTCGCCCTTGGCTTCGGCGGTCAACGGAGCCGGCGGCGTCTCGATGAGGGCGCGGACCGTGTCGTCGTCCTTCACGGCGAAGCCGCCTTCCGTCGGCACGAGGACGGCGGGAACCTGATTCTCGGCGTCGGCCGTGGCCTTCAGACGGAGGGTCACCTGGACCGGGACGGAACCGGGGTTCTCGATGCGGTACTCGGCCACCGCGACCGGCGTGGGGTGGATCGGGCCGTCGGCGGGCGGCGCACCGGGCAGGTCACCGGGCGCCACGAAGACTATCTGGTGATAGACGGCGCCGTTCTCTTCGACGCGGATGTGGGGCATGGGAAGCCAGCCCCCATCGAGGAACCGGGAATAGCCGGGCCTGTCCCCCACTCCGCTGTCCGGAAAGTCGTGCTGGGTCCCGGTGCCGAAGGTGGGCGCGAGTCGATGGGTGCTGCGCTGCTGCACGAAATCGAGGAAGGTGGGACCGAATCCCACTTCGCCCGACCGTTGGACGATGACCTTGCGGTTGTCGGCGACGAGCGACAGCATGGTGGGGCTGCGGTCCTGCACGGGGAGATAGTTCACCTCGAGGGCCTGTTGGAGCGTCTGGTCCGGCCGCGACCGGACCTCTTCCAGGACCGTCGGCCGGGCTTCGGCGTGTTCCCGGGCCTCGGCGAGGCTGCCGGCGTCGGTGCGCACGCACAGGCCGGCGGGCTCCACGTAGACGACGTCGCGAGCGAGGACATCGTCCACGGCGACCCCGAAGGCGAGGTCGGGCGTGCGCAGGCGCAGAACGGTGCGGTCCAGCTCCCACGGCCTCGGCGCGGTGTACCGGATCTTCAGCCGCAGGGGCTCGTTCATGTTCCAGGCGTCGGGGGCCGGGTCGATGAAGGCGCCGTTGTACAGCTCGAGCTCGGCTTGACCCGTCTTTCCTTCGACGGCCTCGAGGATCAGCTCGGTCTCGGCCCATCGGGAGGTGGTGTGAGCCGTCAGGCGGCGGATGGGCGGGGTTTGGAATCCGACCGGGAAGAGCCAACGGACCTTGTACGTGCCTTCGGCGGCCAGCCGATTGGCGGCCCCTTCGATGGGAAGCTCCCAGGTGTTGTCGGCGACGCGGATCTCGCCTTCGACGGGGATCCACTTCCCCTGCCAGGGCGAATAGCCGTCGAGGGCCATGGGATCTCTCCGGACCCAGGCCTCGACCCGCACGCCCTCCGGCGCGGGCGCGGAAGAGTCTTCGAAAATCAGTCCGACCCGCTTGACCTTGCGCGCCTCGAGCCATTGCAGGCCGATGCAGCCTTCGCCGCCGGGACCGGCGGGTACGACGTAGGCGCCGTCGACGCCGGGAGCCACTTCCGACTCGAGGAACACGTCCTCTGCGGGAAACTCCGTAAGCCGATTGACGCGCACGCCGTCCAGGCGTTCGGGATCCCACGTGACCACGCGGGCGAAGGGCGCCATGTCGGGCGCCTCGACGGCCTCGACTCCGGGAGCGGTGAAGAACCGGGCATTGGCCCAGTTGGCGCGGCCGGAGGCATGGGTGGTGATGGTCATCCGCTGGGCGCCCTCGAGGGAGACGGAGACCTTCACCGGCGGATCCCCGGCCTTGACCTTGCCGCTGTCGAACCGGACTTCTCCGTCCACGGTCACCTGGAACGTGGCGATGCCTTCGTCGCCGGTCTGTATGCCGACTTCGGCTTCAAAGGCCCGGTACGCGCCGTCGAGCACCATCTCGATGTCGCCGGGCGACGCGCCGAGGCCTCTTTCGTAGCTCTTGCCGGCGATGGAGATGGGATCTCCGGGAATCGGCTTGGGCCAGAGGGGGTAGGACGTGGTGTCGAGCCCCAGCATGCGGCCGTAGTCCAATTGATACTTGGATATGCCGTAGATGACGTCGCTGAGATGGACGACGTCTCCGGAGGGATTGGTGGATTGGGCCAGCAAGCCTGCAAGAACCAGCGCGGCAACGAGCATGTGTCGTTTCTCCTCCCCCGGTCCGACTTTCGCCTTTGGGGTCCGGAAGCGAAGAGCCGGTCGACAGGGGATCTTGTACGCGGCTTTCGCCGGCGTACGCGGACGTTCAGGGCATCGATGGAGTCATAGGCAAAAGGGGCTCGGCGGGTTTGGGAACCCGGCCGAGCCTCCTGTTTTCAACGACGAGCGGCGTGTCTCGGACACTAAAGGGCCTGGCCCTTTGCGGGGAGCAGTCCTTCTGGGGACACCGAACTGGGGAAGGTGCGCGAGCGGCGGAAGCACTCGGCGTACTCGCAGCCGGCCTGGTATCCGCGGAAGCGGGATTGGATCTCGGCGTAATGGGTGGGCGATTTGCCGTACTGATCGATGAGCCATTCGGCCTGGCTGACGTGACACTCGATCATCCGCGCTTTGGTCTCCCAGTGTTCGCTGATGTCCACGTAGAACTCGGGTTTGAAATCGACGCCGGCGAGGGTGTCGAAGTACCAGATGTCGTGGATTCCTTCGGCGGGTCCGTGCTGGGTGACGATGTTGGGGACGGTGGTCATGACGTGGGTGTCCCAGACGATCTGGCCCGTCCGCACGT
>CAYVOE010000013.1:19632-25406 GCA_964452795.1 uncultured Nitrospiraceae bacterium | reverse complement strand
CCACTCGCTTCGAGCCCCTGTATCCCCACAGGAGATCGCTCCTCGCAATGACGGGGAGGGGTAGGGCTCATGAGAGCATCGAGCGCAGTCCTCGTAGTCCTGCGGCAGGCGGGTCGGACTCCAGTGGCGGAACAGCCTCGTCCAATGGTGGGCCTACGTTCCCACGGCGGTATCCCCTCCCGGAGATGCTCGGGCGCGGGTCGGGGGGGAATTCCGAGACCGGGTGGGGCTGTGCTATCATGCGGACCTTTCTGAGTCCAGGGACGGAATCGGAGGCATAGGGACGCCGGCGCGGCGAGACAGGGAGAGGACACCGATGCAGGGACTGGGCGATATCTTGAGCACTGTCAGCGGTTGGGTGTGGGGGCCGCCCATGGTGATCCTCCTCTTCGGCGTCCACATCTACCTCACCGTGCGGCTTCGCCTGATCCAGCGGTTTATGCCCAAGGCCATCGCCCTGTCGCTGCGGCGCACCTCGGAAGGGGCGGGCGACGTCAGCCATTTCGGCGCCCTCACCGTCGCTCTGGCCGCCACCGTGGGCACGGGCAACATCGTGGGCGTGGCCACGGCCGTGTCCCTTGGCGGGCCGGGCGCGGTCCTGTGGATGTGGCTGACGGGCGTCTTCGGCATCGCCACCAAGTACGCCGAGGCCGTGCTTTCGGTGAAATATCGCGTGGTCAACGAGCGGGGCCAGATGGCCGGCGGGCCCATGTACGTCCTCGAGCGCGGGATGAACGCCCGGTGGCTGGCGATCCTCTTCGCGGCCTTCACCGCCGTGGCGGCCTTTGGCATCGGCAACATGGTCCAGGCCAACGCCGTGGCCCGGGTAATCAACGAGTCCCTGATGGTGTACGCGGGTATGCCGAACGAAGAGGGGTATCGGCTGACGGCCCGGGCGATTACCGGCGCCGTACTCACCTTGCTGACGGCACTGACGCTCCTCGGCGGCATCAAGTCCATCGCCAAGGTCTGCACCGCGCTGGTGCCGTTCATGGCTTTCTTCTACATTCTTGGGTGCGTGGTGCTGCTGATCGCCCACGCGGGCACCCTCGACGAAACGATCGTCCTCATCGTGAAGAGCGCCTTCACCGGCCACGCCGCGGCCGGAGGGTTCCTCGGCGCGGGCCTGGCCCACGCCATGCGCTACGGCATCGCCCGCGGCCTGTTCTCGAACGAGTCGGGACTCGGGAGCGCGCCCATCGTGGCCGCCGCCGCCCAGACCCGCAATCCCGTGCGCCAGGCCCTTGTCTCCGCCACCGGCACCTTCTGGGACACGGTGGTCATCTGCCTGCTCACGGGGCTCGTGATCGTCAACTCCGGCAAGTGGCTCGGCGAACACGAGCCGGACAAGCTTACCCACGCGGCTTTCGCCGATCTGGGCTGGATCGGACCCACCGTCCTGACCATCGCCCTCCTCACCTTCGTGTTCAGCACCATACTCGGGTGGTCCTATTACGGAGAGAAGGCCGTCGAGTACCTTTTCGGCACCCGGGCGGTAAAACCCTACCGGATCCTCTGGGTGGTGATGGTGATGGTGGGTGCCGTCAACGTGCCCGGCACGGTGTGGAACTTCGCCGATATCGCCAACGCCCTCATGGCCCTGCCGAACCTCGTCGCCCTCATCGTCCTGGCGCCGGTGGCGGTCGAGGAGACGCGGAAGTACCTATGGGACGGCGACGTGGATCTTGAAGGCGAAACCCTGCTGTCCGACGCCGCCCCCATCAAACACCTGACGGAGTAGGCGCCGCCAATCGACATGCCTCCTCGCACTCCGGAAACCCAGGCGGGGCGGGAACTCTCTTCGTCTCTTGCGGATAAATAGGTCGGGGTACACACGAATGCGGCCTTGCCGCAAGGGGCCCTGCACGGGGTAAGACCGCACCGCCCGAAGCTGCAAAGCGGCGACGTACCGCCATGACCTCTCCGGATCGCCGTTGCGCTCTCGGAAGCGCTACAGAGGAGCCACGCCATGAAGAACGGTCTGAAGGTGGTGCCTGTCCTGATCGCGGCTGTCCTGATGGTGCATTCCGGCTGTGCCGGCACTTCCGTGCACAGGAAGACGGTGGCGGCCGAAATGCCGTCAATGGCTCCTGTGGTGGCCGAGGCCCCGATGGCGCTGTCACTTGCGCCCATGGAAACCTCCCTCGAAGTGGGCGAACCGCCGTTCAACACCGAGGCCTATGACCGCATCGACGAGAACCCCTTCCTCGACGCCGCCCGGAATCCGCTCTCCACGTTCTCGATCGACGTGGACACGGCGTCGTACACCAACATGCGGCGGTTCATCCGCCAGGGCCAGCTCCCGCCCAAGGACGCCGTGCGCATCGAGGAGTTCGTCAACTACTTCCGCTACGACTACGCGCCGCCCTCGAACGGCGACCCTTTCGCCGTCCACACCGCCGTGGCCGAATGTCCCTGGCAGCCCGAGCACCGGCTCGTGCGCATCGCCCTCAAGGGCCGGGAACTGCCGCCCGCGGAACGGCCCGCGAGCAACCTGGTGTTCCTCATCGACGTGTCGGGTTCCATGAACGCTCCGCAGAAGCTGCCCCTGCTCAAGAGCGGAATGCGCCTTCTTACAGAACAGCTCGACGAGCGGGACCGGGTGGCCATGGTGGTCTATGCGGGGGCGGCGGGCCTCGCTTTGCCTTCGACGGCCTGCGACGAAGCCGGTAAGAAGAAGATCGTGGACGCCCTGTCGGAACTCGAGGCCGGCGGGTCCACCCAAGGCAGCGCGGGCATCATTCAAGCCTACGAAGTTGCGCAAAAGAACTTCATCGAAGACGGGGTCAACCGAGTGCTCCTCTGCACCGACGGCGACTTCAACGTGGGCATCACCAACCAGGGCGATCTCACGCGGCTCATCGAAGAGAAGGCGAAGACCGGCGTGTTTCTTACCGTGCTGGGCTTCGGCATGGGCAACATCAAGGATTCCACGCTCGAGAAACTGGCGGACCGGGGCAACGGCCACTATGTCTACATCGACAGCCTCGACGAGGCGCGCCGTACCCTCGTGGACGAGATGGGCGGGACCCTGGTGACCATCGCCAAGGACGTGAAGATCCAGGTCGAGTTCAACCCGGCCCGGGTGCGGGCCTACCGCCTCCTCGGATACGAAAATCGGCTCCTGCGCGACGAGGACTTCAACGACGACGCCAAGGACGCGGGCGAGATCGGCGCCGGCCACACCGTGACGGCGTTTTACGAGGTTGTGCCCGCCGACGCGCCGGCCGACACGGGCTCGGTGGACCCGCTGACGTTCCAGAACGCGCCGGAACTTACCTCCGAGGCCGAGGGCGACGACCTGCTGCTGGTCAAGCTGCGCTACAAGCAGCCCGACGGCGACACGAGCACGCTCATGACGCACCGGGTGAAGGATGCGCCTGTCGCCCTGGCGGACGCCGACGCAGACTTCCGCTTCGCCGCCGCCGTGGCGGGATACGGCATGCTCCTGCGCGATTCCCCCCACAAAGGCGACGCCACCTACGACCAGATGATGGAATTGGCCCGATCCGCCGCGGGCGACGACGAGAGCGGCTATCGAAACGAATTCCTCATGCTGGCCCGAGACGCCAGGGCCCTGGCCGGCACGCCGTAGGGTTCTGTCGAAGCGGTGGACGCCGGTGCGGCGCTTCGTGGGGATCGTCGACTTTGACCTCCCTCCGCGTGTCCGCCGCCGGGGCCGCGTGCGACACGAAACCCTCATTGCCTTGCCGGGGCGGTTGGGCTAACATGTTGGGGAAAACACCGAACCCCAACCGAGACGGAACGAGTCATCCGTCTCGTCTTCTTCAGGAAGGAGCCCAATCATGGCCTTTACATTGCAGCTCGGAGAGAAGGCCCCCGATTTCCGCCTTCCCGCCACCGACGGCAAGACCTATTCGTTGAGCGACTTTCACGACGCCGACACTCTAGTAGTGTTCTTTACCTGCAACCATTGCCCCTATGTGATCGGCAGCGACGAGGTGACGCGCCAGACGGCCCTGAAGTTCCAGGACCGGGGCGTGCGCTTCGTGGCCATCAACTCGAACAGCGAGAACACCTACCGGGAAGACGGTTTCGATTTCATGGTCAAGCGCATGGAAGAGCACAAGTTCCCCTGGGTCTACCTGCGCGACGAGAGCCAGGACGTGGCCCGGGCCTACGGCGCCCTGCGCACGCCCCACTTCTACGTCTTCGACCGGGAACGGCGCCTGGTGTACACCGGCCGCGGCGTCGACAGCCCCCGCGACACGTCCAAGATGACCGTAAACGACCTCGAGAACGCCCTTGAGGAGCACCTCGCGGGCAAGCCCATTTCGACGCCCCTGACCAATCCCATCGGCTGCAACGTGAAATGGGACGGCAAAGACGCCCACTGGATGCCCGCCGAGGCCTGCGACCTGGTGCCTCAGGGCTGACGCGAACGGAGACGGCCCGGGCGCGGCGGGCGCCCGGGACCGCCTCGGGGAAGGGTATGGCATGACCGCGACGGACGCGCTCCGCCCCGCGACTCAATCCATCGAATCCGTCAAAGCCCTTGAATCGCTCCTCACGGAACCCTCGCCCGAGCTGGTGGCGTTCTTCCGCGACCTCGAGGGCGACCTGGCGATCGTGGGCGCGGGCGGAAAGATGGGGCCCACCCTGGCCCGGCTGGCGGCGCGGGCGGCGGAGGCCTCGGGCCGGTCCCGCCGCATCGTGGCCGTGTCGTCCTTCTCTCAACCCGGCCTGCGCGAACGCCTCGAAGGGTTCGGCATCGATGTCCTTCCGCTGGACCTTTCGGCCCCGGACGCCCTCGACCGCCTGCCCGACGCCCCGAACGTGATCTACATGGTGGGTCGGAAGTTCGGGTCCACCGGCGCGGAATGGAACACCTGGGCCACCAACGTGGTCCTGGCGAGCCGTGTGGCGGAACGATACGCCGGGAGCCGCATCGTCGCCTTCTCCTCGGGCAACGTCTATCCCTTCGTGCCGGTCCATTCCGGCGGCGCGACCGAAGACACGCCCCCGGGCCCCGTGGGCGAATACGCCATGACCTGCCTGGGCCGCGAACGCGCGTTCGATTACGCTTCTCACCAAAGAGGGACGCCGGTCGTCCATTTTCGCCTGAACTACGCGCTGGAACTGCGCTACGGCGTGGTGCTCGACATCGCCCGGAAAGTCTGGAACGGCGAGCCCGTCGACCTTACCATGGGCGGCTTCAACGGCGTGTGGCAGGGATATGCCAACGAGGTGGCCCTGCGCGCCCTCGACCTGGCGGCGTCGCCGCCGCGCATCCTCAACGTCACGGGACCGGAGACCATTTCGGTGCGGTGGCTGGCGGAACGGCTGGGTTCGATCATGGGCCGGACGCCGGTGCTGGTGAATGAGGAGGCCTCGACGGCCCTCCTCAGCAACGCGTCCGAATGCCACCGCCTCTTCGGCTACCCCCGCGTGACACTTGGGCAAATCGTCGAGTGGGTGGCACGGTGGGTGATGACGGGCGGACCGACGCTGGACAAGCCCACCCATTTCGAGACGCGGGACGGGAAATTCTGACCATGGACCATCCGATGCCGCCGGCGCCCGTCCTCGAACTTTTGCGAGCGGGACAAGTCATCCCCGCCCATCCGCTGGCCCTCGACAAGGAGCGCCGGTTCGACGAGCGGCGCCAGCGCGCCCTCACGCGATACTACTGCGCCGCGGGCGCCGGCGGCGTGGCCGTGGGCGTCCACACCACCCAGTTCGCTATCCGAGACCCGCGCCACGGCTTGTTCGAGCCCGTCCTGCGGTTGGTCGCCGAAGAGTTCGACCAGTTC
>CAYVOE010000013.1:0-19622 GCA_964452795.1 uncultured Nitrospiraceae bacterium | reverse complement strand
CGAGACCGTGGACGAATAAACGCGCAAGACGGGCCGGGAAGTCATCAAAGTCGGCGGCGTCGTGGGTCCCACGCCCCAGGCCATCCGCGAGGCCGAATACCTGCGGGAACAGCGATACCACGTGGCGCTGCTCAGCCTCGCCGCGCTGAAAGACGTCGACGTGGACGGACTCATCGAGCACTGTCACGCCGTGGCCGAAGCGATGCCCCTCATGGGGTTCTACCTTCAGCCCGCCGTGGGCGGACGGCTCCTGTCCGTCGATTTCTGGCGACGCTTCGCCGAAATCCCCAACGTCGTGGCCATCAAGGTGGCGCCTTTCAACCGCTACCACACGCTGGACGTGGTGCGCGGCGTGGCCGAGTCGGGCCGCGCCTCCGAAATCGCTCTCTACACCGGCAACGACGACAGCATCGTCTTCGACCTCATCGCCCCCTACCGCGTCCGCACGGGCGAATCGGAAGTGACCGTGCCGTTCGTCGGCGGACTGCTCGGCCACTGGGCCTGCTGGACCTCGAGCGCCGTCCGCCTGCTGCAGGAATGCCAACGCGCCGCCGCCCTCGACGCCGTTCCCGCGGAGTTGCTTGCCCGCGCCCACGAGGTCACCGACTGCAACGGCGCCTTGTTCGACGTGAAGAACAACTACGCCGGGTGCATCGCCGGCATTCATGAAGTGCTCCGCCGTCAGGGTCTGTTGGAAGGTCGCTGGTGCATCGATCCCCTTGAAGACCTGTCGCCCGGCCAGAGCGACGAGATCGACCGCGTCTACGCCGCCTATCCCCACCTCAACGACGACGCCTTCGTGGCCGAACACCTCGACGAATGGCTCGCCTGAGGTCGATTCCTCTGGAACCGAATCCCGCCGAGAGCCCTGTTTGCCCGGACCACCGAGGAATACTTCTGGAACCTCGGATGTAAAGCGGATAAAATAACCCCGCACACCGCCCTACCCCGCGGAGGGCTAGGATAATTGGTAATCCACCGGTCTTGAAAACCGGCGCCTTCGGGCTTGGGGGTTCGAGTCCCCCGCCCTCCGCCATTTTCACAAGTAATTGATATAATCGGACTTACAAAGATTCGATTTTTCCCGCCGCTCACGAAAACCTTCTAGAATCCTCGAGTCTCTTGTCACTATGGACACGTAGCGGCACGAGGTTCCTATAGTGACACGGCGCTTGCCGTGACGAGGATAATCGCCTCACCCTCCCCTCTCTTGCTGCTTGTTGTTTCAGACGAATTTTCCTGCCTGCGCACACATTTGTGTATCTCTATCTAGCGTTTATGAGATTTGTCGTATTGCAGGTTCCCGTATATCATTTGCGAATGGGGAAACCGGGGTACCGATAGAGCGCGGGAACGCCGTGCTCTCATCCTCGTGCTCAAGGGGCGCTCTTGAAGCACCCGGACCGCAGACGCGGGAACTCGTGTGGAAAGGGCGGCATAACGTGTTACACTTCGTGTAACAGAATCTGGCGCATATGATCCGCGTGATCTTCGCCACGGAGAAGCTCAAGCGCACATGCGAAGCGGGGAACATGTGCGGGCCCGCGATAGGAGCCAAGGTGGTACAGCGCATCAACGAACTCTGTGCCAGTGCAAACCCGGGGACCTTCATGCACGACATGAAGCATCTCCATTGCCACAAGCTGCAACCCCTATCCAGGGGTCACTACGCCGCGAAGGTGACCGGCAACTATCGCCTGATTTTTGTGCCCGTGGACGATCTCGACCGGGAGATTTACCCGGAAGACCCGCGAGACATTGTCGCGCTCAAGATACTCGACGTCGTGGATTACCACTAGGAGAGGAGGAATCCATGCGCGATCCAATGAATGCCTGCGGTTTTGAACCGCAGATCGCCATACCCCCCGGGGAAACCATTAGAGAGATGATTGAGGCCCGCGGGATGAACCAGGCCCAACTGGCAGCCCGGATGGGACGCCCCCGTCGCCTGGTGAGTCAGCTCATTTCCGGCAAGGTCTCCATTACTCCCGAGACGGCCTGTGAACTCGAGGCCGTTTTGGGACCGTCGGCCGAGTTCTGGATGAACCTGGAGTACGGGTATCAGTTGGCCCGGGCCCGCGCGGTCCAACAAGCGGAATTCCGGGAAGAAGGCAGCCTTCCCTTCCCGTATGGGGAAATGGCGAAGCTGGGGTGGGTTCCCAATACGCGCGACGCTACGGAACGGGTGTTGAACCTGCGCGCCTTTTTCAATGTGGCTTCCCTTCAGTGTGTACAGGCAGTGGAACCCGTAGCCTGGAGAAAGGCCCGCGGCAAGTACGCCTCTCCCGAGGCCATTGCCGCGTGGTTGCGCCAGGGCGAGCGCCTGGCCCTGGCTGCCGACGTGGCCGACTACGATCGCGAAGCGTTCCAGGCGGCCATTCCCGAGTTGCGCCGGCTTACCCTCAAAGCGGATCTGGAGGCCATGCGGCACCGGTGCGCGGAGGTCGGCGTAACGCTGCTCTTCGTTCCACGCCTGAGCCGCACCCGCATCTGTGGCGCGGCCCGATGGCTTCGAGGCGAACGGCCGGTGATCCAGCTTACGAACCGGGGGCAATACGAGGACATCCTCTGGTTCACCCTCTTCCACGAGTGTGCGCACATCCTTCGCCACCCGCGTCGTCTCTTCGTCGATGTGGATGAAAACACCGAATCTTCGGATGCGGATTCGGCCGCTTGCGCGTCTTCCGGACCCGACCGCGCCCGGTACGAAAGAGAGGCCAATGCCTTTGCCCGGGAAACCCTGCTTCCGCAGCAGGACTTCGATGCCTTCGTCGACGCGGGCGACTATTCACCCGACGCCGTACGAAAATTCGCCCGTCGTATGGGCATTCCGCCCGCGGTCGTTGTGGGCCGGCTCGTCAACGACGAACGCTTGGGCTACAGGACACAGACGTACAAGCGGCTTCTCCCGCTCCGCCGCAAGCGGAGCATCCCGTCCGAGGCAGAGCCCGCCCTGACATGAGCCGTGCCGCCGCCGAGGCGGTACGCTCAACAACCTATTGACAAGATCGGGCAAGCGGAATAAGCTGAGGGCCTCGCCGCTGTCGCCGGGCTCACTCGTGGCGGCGACCGATCCGTGGTCCGCGTGCCGACTGCCGGCAGCGTCTTCTCCGTGTTCCGGTTCCTGCGTCCGAATGCATTGGACTCTGTCGCTCCACACAACTTCCGGGAGTGGCCATGGAAACGCTGTTTCGCTTCAATGTCGTGCGGGACGCCCGCCTTTCCTCCGAAGAAACCGACCCCATCGATCTGAGCGCGGACACGCCCTTTCAAAAGGACGCCGCCGAAAACCCCACCGGCGAGGACCCGCGCCACCGCCTCAAGGCCCTGGCCGAGGCTTTTGTGGAGTCGCCGGAGTTTGTGGGAACCCTCGGGGATCGTCCCCGGCTCGAGCGGCTCGAGCGCGTCTCGGCGGCCGTCGACGAACTCATCGAGAAGGGCGCCGCGTCGCGGGCCGAGGTGGGACCCCGGCTGGAAACGATTCTCGGGGCGTCGCCGTCGGCCTTCCTGTCGTCGCCCGATCTGGGGCCCGAGATCGACGCGCTGAAGGACAGCATGCTGGCAATCAAGCTGTTGCCGGCCGAACACCATCGTCCCTTGCGCCGTCTGGCGGCCGTACTGCGCGCCTACTACCTGCTGCGGCGGTTCGTGGACGACCCGGAGTTTCCCGCGAATCCCGCCGAGCTCACCTCGGCTCAGCGGCGGCCCATGCGACTGCCGGAGGCGCTCTTGCCTCAGAAGCCGCCGCCCCCGACCCGGCCGACTCCGCCCGACGTGGAGGGCCAGTTGAAGGGGCTGGCCGACGTCTACGAGCGGCTCGACGGCGCGATCCGGGAATTGAAAGACGTCCGTCCCGGCGGCTACACGACCGTCACGCCGAGGGCCTCCGGCGCCGTGCTTCCCCCGGAGAAGCTCCGGCCCGTTGCGTTGTTCCAAGAGGAGCTGTCGATCCGGCGGGAGGCCCTGCGGGCGACGCTTCTCGCGGCGGGCCGGGCCGTGGACGGAGGTGCACCTCGAGAACGGGAGGTCCCCGGGGACGGCGCGGAAGCCCTGGCGGCGGCCACCCTGGCGGCTCCGTACCTGCGTTCCAGCAAGTTGTTGGCGGAGACGCCCGCCGTGGGGCTCGCCCCGGGCGCGCACGTCGCCCTCACCGGCCGGCCCGACTTCGAGCCGCTGATGCCGGGGCTGGTGGGCCTTCGCCTTTCCCGGGAAGCCCAGTCCTCTTTGAGCGAAGGAACGCGCAAGATTCTGGGCGAACTGGGGCTGGAAGCGGGAGAGCCCGTGGCACGGACGCTGCAGAAACTCGAGGTCGAGCGACGTCACGTCTTCGAACAGGCCCAGGCCCTGGTGCAGCCCGTGGTGCAGAAGACCTTCCACCGGATCGGAAACACGACGGTGGCGATATCCACGAACCCTCTGCCGGCGGTGTACGCGCTGCCCCCGAAGGCGCTCGTCGAGATCCTCCCCAAGCTGCCCCACGACCTTACCGCCGGCGTCCCCGTCACCCATGCCGACATCAAGCCTTCGGGGATCATGGACCTGTTGCTGGTTCGACAGCATCTCAAGGGATACGAGGCGGCGGAAGTGTCGCACATCGCCAACGTGCTCCGGGGCGAGACCCGGGACCGGGTCCACCGGACGCGCCTCGAGACCGAAACCATTACGACGACCGAGGTCGAGCGGACCGTCGAGACGGAGAACGAGCTCGAGACCACGGACCGGTTCGAGATGCGCCGCGAATCCGAGATCGCCCTGATGGAGGAGACGTCGGTCAAGAATTCGCTGGCGGTGAAGGGCAAGTACGGGCCGAGCGTGGAATTCCAGGCCTCGGGCGAGGCCTCGTGGCAGCGACGCCGCCAGGAGACCGAGCGGGCCACCCACGAGGTGGCGCGGGAGGTGACTCAAAGGGCCTCGGAAAAGATCACCGAGCGCATGCTGCGTCGCGAGACCCTGCGCGTGAACCGGCAGATCGAGGAGACCAATCAGCACACCTTCGACAACCGCGAGGGCACCGATCACATCAACGGCGTCTACCAGTGGGTCACCAAGGTGTACGAGGCGCAGGTGTACAACTACGGCCCCCGGGTGGTCTACGACATCATGATCCCCGAGCCCGGCGCGTTTCTGCTCGAGGCCTTTCGCCGGCGCCGCACCGCGGCCGTGGAACTTGAGAAACCGCCGCCCTTCGACATCGGGCCCGACCAACTGACCGAGGACAACTACACCGGCTATGTCGCGCTCTACGGCGCCACCGACGTCAAGCCGCCTCCGGAGCCATTCGTGATGGAGTCCTACGACTTCAACACCGGCGGCGAAGACAAGAACCAGGAGTTCACCAACTCGACCCGGATCGCCATTCCCGACGGCTACCAGGCCGTGCGGGCCACCGTGGGCATCGTCGCCACCGTCTGGGACAATTGGTGCGTGGACGTGGTGATCGGCCAGCGCGGCCAGCGGTTCTCGGGCGGGTTCTGGATCTGGCCCACCGATCTGGATGAGGAAACCGGATCCGTCCCCTTCGCCCTGGTGACCGACAAGGTGGGCGACGTCGCGGTGGCCGTCGAGGTGATCTGCGAGGCCACCGAGCGCGCCCGGGACCTGTGGCGCGCACAGACCCACACCCAACTGGTCAACGCCTATCGGACCCGGCTCTCGGAATACGAGGCCAAGCGGGCGGAGCTCGAGGCCCAAGCCCCGGCCGAAATCCCCTACGGATCGAGCGCCCGAAATCGGTTCCTCATGGTGGACGAGGTCAAGCGGGCCTGCGTTTCGGTGCTGACGGAGCAGCATTTCGACCTGTTCCGCGCCATCGACATCGACCCCGAGGGATTGCCCCGCATCGACTTCAATGAGAACGCCCTCGAGGGCGCCTACGTGCGCTTCTTCGAGCAGGCCTTCGAGTGGGAGAACCTTTCCTGGGTGGCCTATCCCTATTTCTGGGGCCGGAAATCCACCTGGCTGGACCGGCTGGCAATCGAGGACGACGACCCCGACTTTCAGTCCTTCCTCCGGGCCGGATACCTGCGCGTCCAGATCCCCATTCGGCCCGGATTCGTCGATGCGGTGGACCATTTCCGGCTCTACGGAGAGCCCTGGCAAGGCGGGCCCCTGCCGGCTCTGTCGGACGACATGTACCTGCCCATCGCCGAAGAGCTGGCGGAAAAGCTGGGCCGGCCCGGCGACGAGGTGCCCGTAGGCGATCCCTGGGAAGTGCGGGTCCCGACCAGCCTTGTCCTCCTGCGCACCGACGACCAACTGCCCCGGTGGGAGAAACAACCGGACGGAAGCTGGCAGGAAGTGTAGCCGAGACGGCCATCCGGGGGAGCGCGACCTTGGCGACGCCTTTCTATCAGCCCGTTGTCGACGCCCTTAGGGTCCGCCCCGGCCACGAGGCCCTGCTGCGGGTCCTTCGGCTGTGCCAGGCCGTGGAGGCCGAGGATCGCGGGAAGATCATGCTCCTCACCGGGCCCGTGGTGAAGACGGTCAACTCGAGGGTCTCTCCCGTGGGCGACCTGCCTCCGGAGGTGTTCTACGAGACCCTGGCACGGATGCTGTTCGCGGGGGTCGAATCGGACTTCTTTCAAGTCATCGAGTGGTACGAACGCCGAACCATCCTGAGCCTCGCGCGCACGGAGCGGATCACCGAGAACTGGGAAAACGCCCTTGCCCTCATCGTCCCCACTCCGCCCGGATTGAAGGAGCAGGAATTGAACCGCCGCATGCTCCGCCTCCGCGACGCCTTCCGCATCGTGCTGACCGGCTACGCCGACGCCGAAGTAGAGGCCGGCCCTCCGCGCCCGCCGCGCATCATCAACGCCGAGACCGTGGACATACGGGAGCGCGGCTTCGGAACGGCCGTGGGTTTCCGGCCCACGCGGCTCGAGGTCCTCGAGGCGGGGATCGAAAAACTGGTGTGGGACCTGATGACGGTGTACCAGCCCCTGTATGAAGGAGCGTTAGCCCACCTCAACTCGCGGAAAGCCGATCGCGGCGCCAAACTCCTCGCGTTGCGCGCCCTCTGGGACGAGGTGATCCGGACCACCTTCGGGCGTTACCCAAAATCCCTTCGCCTGCCGAAGGTGCCCGTCAAGCTCGCCCGCATCCGCTACGGGCGGTCGCCGCGCCATCGCTACGTCGACGCCTTCCCGCCGCACGATGCGCGCACCTTCGGCTTCACGCCCTACAACCGCGAACCGCCCGAGAACCCCCCCGGCAAGTCCGCCTGGCTCCTCGACGTCTTCCGATACCGGGCGGCCCAGATGACCTATCTTCTCGACGATCTCGGCGAGGCCGTCCCTTCCGCCGGCCCCGTGGCCGACCCCCAGGCGGATCGCCGAATGAAGGACAAATTCAAGGAGCGCCGCTCCCTCATCGATCGCGTCGAGAAGGCAGGCGCTCCCCTCGACCTCAAGACCCTCGACGACCTTATCAAGTTCGGCTGCGCCTTTCACGACGCGCTGCGCAACCACGGCCCCCATGCCTCCTCGCCCGACCGGGACGCAAAGGCCTGGCTGGAGTTGCTGAGGTTCCTCTCGCGGCGGATCCAGACCCACACAGCGCCGGCCGAGTTCAATCTCGACGAGGAGCCGTCGTACTTCGACCGTGACTTGCCGCGGGCCATCCACGGCGGGGTGCTCCAGGACTGCGGCGTGTACGCCGTGTACATGGCCTACGTGTTGCTGTCCCTGGCCCACTGCGCCCGCGGCCGGGTGCGCATTCGGGCTCAGTTCATCCTGTTTCCCCTGCACGTGGGCCTGCTCATCGACATCGACGGCCTGCCGCCGGTGGTGCTTCACAACGATGCCCTGGTACCGCTTCGGGACGATCAGTTGCGCCCGTTCCGGCAGGAGTGGGACGCCGCGCCCGACCATTGGAGCACCGACCCCGCCGGCGAGACTCAGCGGCGCCTGAAGTTTCTCGAAGACGTGGCCGCCCAGATGTACATCCGCGACGTGGACATGCCCTTCATCCGCATCCCCATCGCCCCCGTGTCCACGCCGCCGCGCAAGCAACAGATCTGGCGAATCTACCGCGGCGTGGTGGTGCCGACGCTGCCGAAGATGTTTTCCCGCAACATCGAGAACTCCGCCTTCTCGTTGTACCAGTTCGACATCAAGTACTTACGGGTCGCGGAGCTCGAGAAGGAATGGCACAACACCCAGGTGGTGCCGTTCTGGAATGTGGCCTGCCACACCCTGTGGATCCAGACCGGTGCGGGCGTCCCGACGGAAGTTGTGCTCCAGCGAAGCCCCGCCAGGCGTAAGGTGTACGCCGACCGGCTCGAAGCGTTGATCAAGGCCGTGGACGAAAACTACGACAAGGAAGTCCGGCCGGCCAAGGACGCGCTGACCCGGGAGCTGCGGGCGAACAGCGGCGTCGTGGGCCGGGCCATCCGACGCGTCACCACCGCCGCGCGACTTGTTCAGTCCGTCCACGGCCTCGGCCCCGTGGGAGAGGCCCGGACACACCTTGAGGAGATTCGCAAGGGCATCGTCAATGTCCCCAACTTTGCCCACGACCGCGAATTTCTCCGCCGCCACCCGGAATGATGCGGACCAACGAGCTCGTAACGGCGGCTCAGGGCTCGGCTTCGCGGGCCAGGCGCAGGAGGAGTTCCGTGGGCGTCACAACGCGGATGGACGGCGCCAGGCGCTCCGCGCACCACAGCGCAGGACCGTAGCCCCGGGCGTACTCGGGCTGACCCAGGTAGGATCGCTGCGGGACGTCCTCCTCGTCGCCCGCGGCATCGGCCGGGGCCCGGCGAAACCACGACCAGGCATGGACGATCACCCAGGCGTACCGGTCTTCGGGCGCCCGGACGGGTTGCCGGGCCCATGCGTTGAGCCATGCGGCCACCTCGGCGGGCGTGCCTTCCACCGGATCGTCGCCGCGACCGCTCCAAATGGCATGGCGCGGGGACAGGACGGGCACGGGCCGGCCGTCGTCCGCCCGGACCCATTGAACCGCGCCGCGACCCGCCGTGTAGGGCGCGTATTGGATGGCGAGGATCCCGCGCAGGGCGGGGATCTCCCGGGCGTAGGTGGCGTAGGCGGCCCGGGCCTCGTCGCCGTCCCAGTCCACGGCGTTCACCGCCAGGACGCCGATGCCGCACTTGTCCATGTATCGCCCCGTGCGCCGGGCGTGGGCGGCCAGGAGATCCGGTTCGGGGCGCGCCCGGCCGAAGGCGTCGGGATAGTAGTACCCGCCGGCAAACAACACGAAGTCGTCGTTATCCGTAGCCTGTTCGCTCATGTAATCGAGGGAGTAGGGACAGAGCTGGAGCAGGTCCATGGCGCAGGTGGTCCATCCGAAGGCGATTCGCCCCCGGTCGGGGCTGGCGTAGTACTGCTCGGCCTCCTGCCCGAAAAAGAAGTTGCCCATGAGCCACTGAACGTTGTCGCCGTCGCTGAGGACGAAGGACACGTACCGGGCATCGGGATCGTCGTCGTCCAGCCGCGCGGGCGCCCGGCCGGGAAACCGCTTGACCGGATACTCCAGCCCCGTGCGGCCGCTGGAAAGGACCTCGAGGTTCTGACACCAGTTGGTGGCGGTCTGGAAGCAGGCCTGCAGGGTCGAAGGATAGGTCTGGCGGTACTCGTCGCCGATGCCCCAGCCGAGGACGGGCGACCCGGGCTCGAGGGCGGCGAGACACTCCTCGTAGAGCGGGCCGATCTGCGACGTCAGCATGGCGTTCATGGCGACGACGGCGGACATCATCACGGGATTTCGCGGGTCCTGGCGGGCGTGCAGGCTCGTAGAAAATCGTTCGCCGTACCGGTCCCACAGCCAGCGCTCGTCCTTGTCGCGCACGTCGAGGAGCAGCTCGAGGCCCCGTTCCTTCGCCTGAACCTCGATGCCTTCTTCAATCGCCACGCCGGGAAGGATCGAACACAGCGCCACCGCCACGTTGGCCGACGTGTTCTCCGGCACGCCGTCGTATATCGGGCGCTCCGCCGGGTCCGCCGCGTAGAGGACATAGCCTTTCACGATGCCGGACGCGCGGGCATGGTCCACC
This sequence comes from uncultured Nitrospiraceae bacterium, assembly GCA_964452795.1. Lineage (GTDB taxonomy): Bacteria > Hydrogenedentota > Hydrogenedentia > Hydrogenedentales > SLHB01 > CAYVOE01. The sequence continues at coordinate 9,607 of CAYVOE010000013.1, read as the reverse complement.
AGCTCCCAGACGCCGAGGACCTGCGGTTCCGGCTCGACGCCCTGGTAGCGGACGGCGCGGGCCAGCCACTCGTCGTAAGAGGGTCCGCCCGTTTTCGTCATCCACATCAGATCGCCCCGGCCGCGGGTCCGCGTGTCGTGGGCGATGCGTCCGGCGGCGGTCTGGAGCAACAGGTGTTCGGCGTAGGACAGTCCTTCCGGCGGCTCGACGCGAAGGATCCGCTCCGGTTTGGGAAAGGCCGGCCAGTACCGGTCCGGGAAGGTTTCGGCTCCCGCGACCGCCGCCCACACCAGCACGCCCAGCAATGCGAATGCGATCCGTTTTGCGATCACGACCGATCCCCCTCCTGCACGTTCCTCGTCAACGCTTCTCCATGTACGCACAACGCGGCCGTCGAACGCAAGAGACCGGTCTCGCGGGTTAGCCTCGACGCAACGGATCGGCTATTCTCTAGCACACAAGCAAGGCAACGACGACCGGCACAATCCGCGGAGGGGAATCGCCATGTTGAGAAGGATTGGAATCGCCCTGTGCACCCTGGCCTGGGCCGGCGCGGTTGCCGCGGCGGAGTTGACCCAGGCGATCGTCGTCACCGGTGAAAAGGCGGCCGACGTCGAGCTCAACGCGGCGCGCCTGCTGGCCGATCGGCTGATGGAACCGTCCGGGTTGCCCGCGAAAGTAGTCAGCGAAACCGAGTTCAACACGCCGCCGGAAGGAGCGCTCGCCATTTTCCTGGGCCTGCCGGAGCACCACAGCGCCATCGCCCGCGAATTTGAATCGCGCCGGATCCCGCCGCTCACGGAGCTGGCGCCCGGACCCGAAGGATTTCTGCTTCGGTCGTGGCGGAGCGACGGCGGGGTGAGGGTGCTGGCGGCGGCCATCGAACCGCGGGCGGCGGTCTACGCGGCGGGCGAGATCCTGCGCCGAACCCATTTCCACGAAGACGGCGTCGACTTCCCGGACGATCTCGACATTCGCACCGCCCCCGCCTTTGAAGTTCGCGGCACCCAATTCGGCCAGAGCCGCGTCGCTCGCGAGGTGGCGAAGGTCCGTCCCTGGACCCTCGAAGAGACCCGGTGGAAAATCGCCGAGCGCGCCCTGGCGGGAGCCAATACGCTGGAGGTCGACGAGCGGCTGCCCGCCGACGACCCCGCGTACCAATACATCAAGAGCCTCGGCCTCAAGACGCTGGTCCATTACGGCCCGAACATCGGCCAGGGTCCGCCCGAGTGGCTGGCGCAGGAGTCCATCGGCCGCCTCAACTACCTGTGTCCCTCGGTGCCGGAGGCGCGGGCCCACCTGCTCGAGAAAGCGGAGGCCCTGTTCAGCAAGAGCCCGAGCTTCGACTACGTGCGGTTCGTGGGCGGCGACGGCGGCGGCTGCGAATGCGACCGATGCGACCCCTACGGCGCGGTCTACATCCGGCTCTGCGAAGACATGGCCGCCATCGTCCACAAGTATCATCCCGATGCGGAAATCTTCATCACCAACCAGAAGTTCGACAACGACGACGACATCGCCATCTTCGAATACCTTCAGGAAAAGCCCCGAAAGTGGCTGCGGGCCTTCTGCTATGGCCCGGGCTCCGACGCCATGACCTGGCAGCCCGGCCACCGTCAGCATCACCGCATGGATCTGTTCCGCTACCCCGGGTTCGGCCCCTTCAGCCGCTACTGCCACGAGATCCTCCACCAGTTGCCGCCCCAGCAGGACCTGGTGTTCTTCAACGAAGTCACCCACTGGCGCTACGCCCAACATGCCTACATCCAGGCCTATCCCCGGCCCGACAAGGACGGCAACCACCCGCCCCACTGGAACCATTTCATCTACGAGCGCATGCCGGACAAATTCCTCACCATGGTCTACGACCGGCTGACCTTCTTCGCGTGGCCGCGGTTCTACCACTGGGTCTTCGGAGAGACCGTCCGCTACGGCATCGGTGACGTCACCCACTCGAGCGGCACCCACGACCACTTCAATCAGTGGATGTGGCAACGGCTGCTGTGGAACCCTCAACGCACGCCCGAGGAGGTCGTCGACGAATACGCCCGGACCTGGTTCGGCCCCGAGGCCGCGCCCCTCATGGCCGAGGCCATCTTCCTCCTCGAGGAGAACATCCAGGAAGACTTCGACAAGCCCCTGCCGGAGAAGGAAGGCATCGACCGGTACTACCGCCTCGTAAAAGACGCCGGCGATCGCATGCCCTCCTTCCTGCGGGAAAAGAACTGGCTGTGGCGCGAGTTCATGCAGAAGGGCGCCATCGACAAGCGCACGAAGGTCGCCGTGGCCCAGCAGATGGATATCCAGGCGCGCATCGAGCGGCGCATGGCGGAGGCGCTGGAATCGGGCGACCTCGACGCCGCCATCGCCGACACCCGGGCGCGTCTCGACACCGTGGGCGAGACCGACGAGATGCGGGCCCTGCGCGAAGAGGCCGAAGTCCTCGGCAAGGAGAGCAACGCCCTCTACGGTGTGCGCAGCGAGGGTCTGGCGAACCTCGATCACGACTTCATCGGCCTGGGCTGGATCCGGCGCCAACTGGATCGCGCCGAGGCGGCCCCCGCCGACGAGAAGCGGGAGATACTGGCCCTCATCGCCGACTACGAGAACCCCGGTCCCGGCGGGTTCTACGACAACTGCGGCACCTATGAAGACGCGCCCCACCTGGTCTACGGCTACCCCTACGACCACGGCCAACCCTACGTGCCGGGCATGCTCTTCGAGACGAACCGACTCAGCCAGCGGACCATGTGCTACACACAGGACGAGGCCCAGGGCGTAACGTTCAAGTACGACGGCCTCGATCCCGACGCGGCCTACAAGGTGCGCATGACCCTGGTGCGCCCCTGGTATCAGGAGCGCTACCGCATGCGAATGAACCAGAAGGCCCAGAACGTCTACGCCGACGACATCCTCCTGGCCGAGGCGCTCGAGCTCCCCGAGCAACAGGCCGACTTCTTCACCTTCGACATTCCCGTCGAGGCCACCCGCGACGGCGAGCTGACCATCCGCCTCGAAAAGATGCCCGACGTGGGCGTGGGCGACCGGGTCACCGTCGAACAGTGGCGGAACACCGGCGGCTGGGGCACCCTCATCAGCGAGATCTGGCTCATCCGGAAATAGCCGCGCCGGATATTTGAACCGTTCCCAAGGGGCCGGGCGTTTTCGGAGCCCGGCCTTCTTTTCCTCTTGCAAGAACGCGGATTCCCGCCTATAGTCTTGCTGTATCCGGTAAGCTCTTCACCTTTCCTCCGTTCCGTCCTCTTTCGCAACCGGTATCGGGAGGCGTCGACGTGGCTGACGGGAACGAACGACGGCGAATCGAGGAGATCCTCTTCGGCAGGGGCTCGGCCCGCCGCTTCACCCAGGATTCCCCCGTGCTGCCCGACGTATGGTACGCCTACGGCGAACCGGACGGCGAAAAGAAGCTCGACCTGCTCCTGGTGCCCCACTACCGCTGCACGCCGGGGAACCTGTACCGTCTGTTGCGCGAACGCCTCGCCGGCGAACGGGAAGCCGACCGCGACGAGCGCCGCGCCGCCCAGGACGCCCGCCTCGCCTACAACCATTCCACCGTGGTGGCGCGCCTCTCCTTCGACGAAATGATCCGCGTGGCCCTGCCCCTGACGGCCTGGTGGCGGCAACACGTCAAGCCCTATCGCGACATGTTCCGCCCCTGGGATCGGGAAGGGGGCCTTTCCGAGGTGGCGAAGCGGCTGGAGAAGACCGAGTTTGCGGATCGGCTGACGGAACTGGAGGCGCGGTTGACGGAACAGCAAGACACGGCCGAGGCCCCGACATCCGAGGCCGGCTTCCGTTTTTCTCCGGACTTCATCTGGCTCGTGCGGCTGATCGCGGCGGTGAAGGGTATCGAGCCGCCGAAACGAAAGAAGCGGCAGGGCAATCTGGCCGCCTTTCTCGACGCCGCGTGTTCGGGCTCCGAGTTTGCCCTTTCTCCCGAGGAGTGGCGCGCTTTCGAGTCCGCCTCGGGATGGGATCGGGAGACCCCCGACGACCGGGCCGGCGCGGACGACGGCCTCCCGCCGCTCTGGACCATCAACGTCAACCGGCCCGCCGAGCCGGCCATTCGACGGTCGGTATTGTGCGTCAAGGCCGACGCCGCGCTGTCGCTGTTCAACATCAGTTGCAGCGACCTGGCCTGGGCCGTCGTGGACACAGGCATCGACCTGCAGCATCCGGCCTTTGAATACCACGGGCCCGAGGTGTCCGACGACCCGCCCTATCGGGAGTGGACCGAGAAGGGGCAGCTCCGCCGCACCCGCATTCTGGCTTCCTGCGACTTCACGCGCCTGCGCCGCCTGCTCGACGTTCACGCCCTCTCGGGGGGGAGCCTGGACTTCGCCGAAATCCTGGGGCGCGACCTTCAAGACGACGAGGCGGATACGCTCCAGAAGGCCCTCGATCAGGTCGTACTCGATCTCGAGACGGGCCATATGCTGAACTGGGACGCCCTCCTGCCCTTCCTCCGGATCGATCCCGCTCTCCCGGGTTACCCGCCCGACGACCACGGCACCCACGTGGCGGCCATCCTCGCGTCCCGGTGGGTCGGCGCGGACGGGCAGAAAATCGAGGCCCAGGGGCTGTGTCCCGACATCCGCCTGTACGATCTCCGGGTGTTCTGCCGGGAAGGCGACGTCCTCGTGGGCGACGAGTTCACCGTAATGGCGGCGCTCCAGTTCGTCCAGCACCTCAACAGCCACAAGAACATCATGCGGGTCCACGGGGTCAACCTCAGTCTGTCGATCCGGCACGACGTGGGCAACTACGCCTGCGGCCGCACGCCGGTGTGCGAAGAGGCCAACCGCCTCGCCGCGTCGGGCGTGGTGGTGGTGGCGGCGGCGGGCAACCAGGGCTACGACGGGCTGCGCCCCGGAGTCCGGACCGAGGGCTACCGCAGCATCTCGATCACCGATCCCGGCAACGCCGACGGCGTCATCACGGTGGGGGCCACCCACCGGGAATTTCCCCATACCTACGGCGTAAGCTATTTCTCCAGCCGGGGACCCACGGGAGACGGGCGCCTGAAGCCGGACCTCGTGGCGCCCGGCGAGAAGATCGTGGCCCCCGTGTTCCGCGACAAGGGCCTGTCGCGCAAGGACGGAACCAGCATGGCGGCGCCCCACGTGAGCGGCGCGGCCGCCCTGCTCATGGCCCGGCACCGCGAACTGGTGGGCCAGCCGGCGCGCGTCAAGGAGATCCTGTGCCGCACCGCCACGGACCTGGGCCGGGAACGCTACTTCCAGGGGCACGGACTCGTGGACGTGCTCCGCGCCCTGCAATCGGTATAGGAAAAAAGGGCAACGCCAACCTGAGGAGGGAAACGGCGATGTTCGTGCTCGAGGCGCTCCAGGCCGACCACGGCGACAGCCTCCTGCTGCGGTACGGTCCCGACGACAATCCCCGGCTCATCGTCATCGACGGCGGACCGCGCGGCGTCTACGCCCAGTCGCTCCGGCCGCGCCTGCTCGAGCTCAAGCCCAAGAACGGGCCTCTGCCGATTCGCCTGATCATGGTCAGCCACGTCGACGACGACCACATCCGGGGCATACTCGACCTCACGGAAGACCTCATCGATCGGATCGACGCTCACAAGCCCCTGCCGTATCGTGTGGGCGGCCTCTGGCACAACAGCTTCGACGACGTCATCGGCAACCTCGAGTCCGGCGCCGTGGCGGCCGACGTGGCCGTGGCGGACCTGCTCTCCCATCCCCAGGCGCTGCCCGCCGATCGCCTGAGCTTCGACACGGCCGCCGTGGTGGCGAGCGTGCCCCAGGGCCGGGACCTGCGCAACAACGCCCGAAGGCTGAAATGGCGCGTCAACCACGAGCCAAAGGGGTGGGCGGCCGGCGGCAAAGGCCCCATCGACATGGGCGACGGGCTCACCCTCGACATCGTCGCCCCCCGACGCGCCCAGCTCGAGGAAATGGAGAAGGCCTGGGACAAGAAGCTGAAGTCGATCAAGGAAAAGGAGGACCGGGCGGCCGAGATCGCCGCCTTCCTCGACAAGTCGGTGTACAACCTGGCCAGCATCGTGGTCGTGGCCCGGTGCGAAGGCAAGACCATGCTGCTCACGGGAGACGCCCGGGGCGACCATATCCTCGAGAGCCTTCGCGAATCGGGCTATCTCGAGAACGGGTCCTGCCGGTTCGACCTGCTCAAGATGCCCCACCACGGCAGCCACCACAACGTGGCTCCCGAATTCTTCGAGGCCGTGAAGGCCGACCACTACGTCTTCTCGGGCGACGGCCGGCACGGCAACCCCGAGATCGAGACGTTCGAGATGCTCACCAAGGTCCGGGGCTCCGCCCCCTACACGATCCACCTCACCAACCGAGAAGACCGCCTCGACGCGTTCTTTCAGGAAGACCGTTCCAACGGACGGCGCTACGACGTGGTCGCCCGGCCCAACAACGCGCTCTTCGTCGCCGTGGCCCTGCACCCATAGGAGATGTCGCCATGACCCAACCCGACTCCACACCGCCCTCGATCTCGCCCGTGGCCGACCTGGACACCAGCTCCCACGCCGAGCTTACCGACGGCATCGGCCTGTGCCTGTCCGGCGGCGGCTTTCGCGCCATGCTGTTCCACGTCGGCGCCGTGTGGCGCCTCAACGAACTGGGCCTGCTGGGCCGACTCGACCGCGTATCGAGCGTGTCCGGCGGCTCCATCACCGCGGGCGTCCTCGGCATGAACTGGAAGAAGCTCGACATTCGCCCCGACCAGGCCGTCCCCCGCGACCGCTTCGAGAAGCATTTCGTCGCTCCCCTGCGGGGCCTGGCCGACCACACCCTCGACCTGCGCGCCGTCGGCTGGGGCACCCTCCTGCCCGGCGTCACCATCAGCGACAAGATCATCGCGGCGTATCGCAAGCATCTGTTCCGCGACGCCACGCTCCAGGACCTCCCCGACACGCCGCGCTTCGTCATCAACGCCACCAACGTCCAGTCCGGAGCCCTCTGGCGCTTCATGAAACCGTACATGCGCGACTACCGCGTCGGGGAAGTCAAGAAGCCCAGGGTCTCGCTGGCGGAGTGCGTGGCGGCGTCTTCCGCCTTCCCCCCCTTCCTGTCGCCCGTGTCCATCGAGCTGGATCCGCAGGGCTTCACCCCCAACTCGGGCATGGACCTCCAGTTTCCCCCCTTCACCAGCGAGGTCGTCCTCACCGACGGCGGCGTCTACGACAACCTCGGCCTCGAAACCGTGTGGAAACGCTACCGGACCGTCCTCGTCAGCGACGGCGGCGGCAAGATGGACGCCGAAGCCGAACCCCAGCACAACTGGGGCGGCCACATCGTGCGCGTATTGAACCTCATCGACAACCAGGTCCGCAGCGTCCGCAAACGGCAGCTCATCGATTCCTACCAACATGGAGAGCGGACAGGGACGTACTGGGGCATCCGAACCGACATCCGCAACTACGGCCTTTCCGATGCCCTGCCTTGCGACCTGGAGAAGACGCGCGAACTGGCCCGAACGCCCACGCGGCTGGCCGCCCTCAGCGACGCCCAGCAGGAACGCCTCATCGACTGGGGATACGCGGTCTGCGACGCCGCCCTGCGCTGCCACGCCGCCGCGCTCCTTCCGACTCCGCCGCCGAAACCGGCTTTTCCCTACGGCGGGACCGGCGTCGCCGGCGCTCGGCCCACCGTCGTGCCGTCGGCCGTCAGCCCGCCTTCCGGTGCCCCGGCCTGACGCTCCGCCGACGCGGATCGGGAGTGCAGGGACAGGATCGGACGGAGCGGGCGTCGCGAACGCTTCGACCACTTATACCGCGGCCTCTTCCTCGAGGGTGTCTTCGTACCCGCAGCCGGGCACGGGGCAGCGCCGCACGGGAGGCTGGCCGCGACCCTTGACGCGCGTGGTCCAGGGGTTCTCGCAGCGCGGGCACGGAACGTTCTTGTCGATGGTCCCGCTCACGATGTAGTCGCAGTCGGGGTACTTGTCGCACCCGACGAACCGCCGGCCTTTGCCGAGCTTGCTCACGAGCTGGCCGCCGCAGCCCGGACGCGGACAAGCGAGGTTCAGCTCCATGGGCTTGGTGAACTTGCACTTGGGATATTTGCTGCAGCCGTAGAATTCCTCGCCTTTCCGGCTCTTGCGGATGTACAGCGGGGCGCCGCAGGTGGGGCATTTCTGATCGGTCTTCTTCGGCTCTTCTTTGGGCGGCCGCTCGACCTTGTTCCCGTGCTGATCCACGGGATGGGTGTTCTTGCACTTGGGATAGGCCGAGCACGACATGAACTTGCCGAACCGGCCGGCCCGGATCACCATGGGCGAGCCGCACTTCTCGCAGACCTCGTCGGTCGGTTCGACGTTGGCCTTCTGGATGCGCTGGGTGGTCTTGCACTCCGGATAGTCCTTGCAGCACAGGAACAGGCCGAAGCGCCCCTGGCGCAGCTCCATGGGCTTGCCGCAGGTGGGGCAATCGGTCGACCCTTCGAGCAGGGACGCCACCATCTTGCGCTGGGCGTCATCCAGGACCTGGGAGAAGCGCCCGTAGAACTGGCGAAGCAGATCGTGCCACTCCCGCCGGCCTTCTTCCACATGGTCGAGGTCGTCCTCCATCTGGGCCGTAAACCCGAGGTCCACGATCTCGGGGAAATGTTCGAGCATGATCTTGTTGACCTGCTCGCCCAGGTCCGTGGGCTTCAGCCGCCCCTTCTCGCGCTCCACGTAGCCCCGGTCCACGATGGTGTTCATGGTGGGGGCGTAGGTGCTGGGCCGGCCGATGCCGTTCTCCTCGAGCGCCCGGATGAGGCTCGCCTCGGAGTAGCGCGCCGGCGGCTTGGTGAAGTGCTGCTCGGGCTTGATCTCGTGGTCCTTGAGCTCGACCCGCTCGCCTTCCTTCACCATCGGCAGCAGGTGCTCCGTGTCTTCGAACACCTCCTTGCCGTTCCCGTTCTGGGCGTCCTCCTTGGTCTCTTCATAGATCCGGGTGAACCCGGCAAACTTCACCACCGACCCCGTGGCCCGGAAGGTGTACTTGCCGGACTGGACGTCGATGGTCATCTGGTCGAGGATGGCCGGGGCCATCTGGCAGGCCACGAACCGCATCCAGATCAGGGTGTACAGCTTGAGCTGGTCGGCGTCGAGGTAAGGCTTCACTTGGTCGGGCGTGCGGAAGGCCGACGTGGGGCGGATGGCCTCGTGGGCGTCCTGAGCCCCCTTCTTGCTCGCGTAAAAGTTGGGCTTTTCCGGAAGCATGGCCGGCTCGTAGTTCGCCCGGATGTAGTCGCGCACGTCGTTGAGGGCCTCGCCCGACAGGCGGGTCGAGTCCGTACGCATGTAGGTGATGAGCCCGGTCGGCCCCTCGTCGCCCAGGCTGATGCCCTCGTAGAGCTGCTGGGCAATGGCCATGGTCCGCCGCGGGTTGAACCCGAGCTTGCGCGAGGCCTCCTGCTGGAGCGAGCTGGTGATGAACGGCGCGTAGGGCCGGCGCTGAACCTCTTTGCGCTCGACGTTCGCGACCCGATACTCCGCGCCCTCGAGATCGGCCAGGATCCGGTCCACAGCCTCCCGATTCGGCACCACGGCCTTCTCGCCGTCGATGCGGAACAGGCGCGCGCCGAACTCCTCCTGCCGCGGC
>CAYVOE010000012.1:0-26044 GCA_964452795.1 uncultured Nitrospiraceae bacterium | reverse complement strand
TTCTCGGTGTACTTGTCAAAGTAAACCACCCACCGCCCGTCCACGCGGAGCGCCGTCGGTCCCTCCGCCCAGTAGGCCCCCGTAATGGGCGGAGAGGCCGGCCCGTAGGGGCCCGCGGCGTGCTCGCTCGTGGCCATGCGGATGTTCTTCGCGGGCGGGTGGCGCGTCTCGTCCTTCAAGAACATTAGGAACCGGTCGCCGTCCTTTACGATGGTGGCGTCGATTACGTTGAAGCCATCGTCGTAGAAGAGTTCCGGCTTCGACAGGGTCTCGAAATCCCGCGTTTTCACCACGTACATGCGGTGGTTCCAGCCGTCGTCGCCGGTGGCGTCGGTTTCAGGAAAGCGGCCGGGGATCGTCGTGGCCCAGAAGATGAGCCAGGTCTCGTTCGCCTCGTCGTAGAAGAGCTCCGGCGCCCAGCAGTTCCGCGCGCCCGGTTCGCTCTCCATGACGGGCAGATACTTCTGCGGCGACCAGTTCACGAGATCCTTCGAGTTCGCATAACCGATTCCGCGGTCGTTCCACGACGTCGTCCAGACCATGTGGAAGGTGCCGTCGGGCCCTTGCACGATGCAGGGGTCTCGCATGAGCTTGTCCTTGCCCACCTCCGGCACGAGGAATGGCTTGCCATCGTTCAAGGGCTCGAAGGTATAGCCGTCGCGGCTGTAGGCCAGCAACAGCCCGGCCCCCTGGTCGGCGAAATAAGAGAACAGGAACGGCTCCGCCCCCGCGGACAGCCCCGCCGCCCACAGCGTGCCGATCAAGCCTACCCGCAGCAAGTTCCCCATAGCTGTTCCTCCACCCGTGTCCGCATTCTGAGGCCCCCTGAACCCGTTCAGTTCGAATCGGCGTCGCGAAAGCGCGGGAGCGCCTCTTCCATAAACACGCGGAGCCATTCCCGCAGAATGGCGTCGCCCAACTCGCCCGAGGCGCTCAGTTCCTCCGGCGTTTTCCCCCAGTAGAAGCTGATCCATCCGGCGGCGCGGCCCCGCGACTTCTCGATGAAGTCGCGAAGATCCGGCAAACTGCAGCGCAGCGGGAAGGTCTCCTCCACCACCACCGGCTTGCCCACCGCCGCGAAGCCGTCGAGGGTTTCCTCCGCCCGATCGAACTTGCCCTCCTCGGGATAGATGTGGACGCAGAGGAAGTCGAGGGCGCCCGTGGTCTCGCTGGGAACGAAGCCCGAGGTAAGGCCCGGCCGGTCGAGGCTCCAGTCCACCAGACCCACGGTGACCAGGTGATTCGGGTCGACTTCCCGGACGGCTTTGGTGAGGTGCTCGATCCAGGCCCGGGCGATGTCGGGCCGGGACCGGTCGCCGGAGTCGAGGGTGATGAACTGAACGAAGTGTTTCTCGGCGAAAGGCGGGCCCAGCCAGTCCCCGTCGTCGCGGCGTCCTCCCGGAACGACGGGTTCGTTCATCAGGTCGTAGCAGAACACGGCGGGGCTGTCCTTGAGGCGGCCCGCCACGGCCCGCCAGAACCGCGCCTGGACCTCCCACCGGCCTTGCTCGTCGAGCGCGTCGTACCAGGCGGGCACGTCGGCCTTGTGGTAGCAGCCGAGTCCCGTGACGTCGAGGTACAGGCCGAGCTTCTCGGCGACCGCCGCCAACCGTGCGAGCCGGTCGAGGGCGGCCTCGTTGGGCGCGTCGGGACCGTCCATGAATTTTCCGGTCTGAAGGTGGATGCGAACGACGGTCGCGCCCAGGTCCTTCATCTCGGCGAAATCGGACTCGACCTTCTCCCACTCGGTCTCCCAATAATCCTCGAGGAGCCGGCCGGCCTCGTCGTGGTCGTAGTTGAACCCCCAGGGAATGAAAGGCTCTCCGGAAGGTTCGAGGACGAAGCCCGAGCGGTCGGGTGAAACGGCGATCCGGGGCATCTCGTCGGCCGCCGAACCGGTCCCAAGCCCCGCCAGGCCCAGAGCCAATATCCACAACGCCGCGACGGCTTTCGTCATGACTGCAATCCTCGCATCGGAGCGGGGTCGCGCGTCGGCGGGCCTACTCGGAGGCCGCGGGCGCGATCTCCTTGGGGACCACCTGCCCGTAGTTGGGCTCGGCCCGGGCCGGGCCTTCGCCGAGGGCCCACGACGCGGCGTCGACGACGCAGGCCTGGAATACGGGGTCGTTCCAGACCGATTCCCGGTGGCCGAGGGCGTTGTAGTAGATCCGCCCGCTGCCCAGGGTCTTGCACCAGACGATGGGGTAGGCCGGGACGTTGTACATCTCCTGCCGGGTCCGCTCCTCGCCGGGCTCGAACAGCGCCAGGACGTGCATGTTCTCTTCGTCGAGGTTGCGGAAGGTGTACCACTCCTCGAGGATTGTCCATTCGGCCGGCAGACTCGCCACGGCGGGATGCCCCGGGTCCACGACCTTCACCGTGCCCTCGAACTGGGCGCCGTGGCCGCCGAAGGTGCCCCCGATGAGCTTCGTGAAGTCGTTGGGCTCCTGTCCTTCGGGAGTGCCGAAGGTATCCGTGGCGGCATGGAACCCGACGAAACCGCCGCCGTTGCGGATCCATTCAATGAGGTCCTGCACGCCGGTCTCGCCCATGGGCGGCTCGCCGCGGTCGCCCGCTTCCGTCAGCACGCCGGTGGTGTAGAAAATCACCAGGTCGTAGTTCTTGAGGTTCTCGGCGTTGATCAGGCCGGCGTCCTTGGTGCAGGTGATTTCGGCGCCGTGTTCCTTGGCGAGTTGGGTCAGGATCTTGTCGGTGAGGCTCGGCTGGTCGCCTTCGCGCTTGACCACGCTGTGCTCGTATCCGGCCGATTTGCTGAGGTACAGGATCCGGGTCTGGGCCCCGGCGCCGGCGGCGAAGGTCAGAGCGATCGCCGCCCCTACCACGATTCCCACTGCCGATCTCGACATGGCGGTTCTCCTGTTGCCCGGGTAAACGGAACTGGGGGCCTCAGCCTACCCCCGCCGAGGCCGGTCGTTCAAGGGCATCGCCGCCGGGGCTACGGGATCGTCCTGGGCACGGGCGCCCGCGCCAGTTCGCGCTCGACCACCGCCGCGAGCTCTTTGAACTCTTCCTCGGTGTAGCCCCGCAACTGGAAAGCTATCTTGCCGTCGGCATCCACGACGTAGGTGCGCGGGATCCACTTGGTGGCGAAGAGGCCGTAGATCTTGCGGTCCGGGTCGGGCGCCATGGGATAGGTCAGCTTGTGCTCGACCCGGAACTGGCCGATGTCTTCGGCCGTCTGCTCGCGGGCAATGCCCAGCATCTGAAAGCGCTCGTCCTGGGGGTGGAATCGATCCCAGAGCTTCTGGAGATGGGGCGCCTCCGCGGTGCACGAGCCGCACCACGTGGCAAAGAGGTTGATGACGGCCACGCCCCCGCGCAGGTCGGCGCCGCGGATCTTCTTGCCGTCCAGGGTCACCGCCTCGAAATCCGGCACCGTATCCCCCACGCTCGTCAGGGTGGTGCCGTCGTCTTCGGGCGCGGCCTCGGCGCCCGTGGGTACGCCGGGCCCGAGCCACACCGCTCCCAGCGCCGCCACTCCCGCCGCCAGTATTCCGGTCCATGCTGCTCGCTTCATGTCGGCACACCTCATGGGTTGAAAATCCGTTCACGTGCGAATGGGATGGGAGCCTCTCGGACGGCGTGTTGCGCCCGGAGGCGCCTCCCTTATTGTACGCCAAGGGGAAGACCGAGAAACAACGACGGAAAATCGGTCCCCTACCGGGATCCGGGTCCGAAAAACTCCCGACAGAGCCGCGTTTCGGGAAGTTTTTCCGCTCCTTCCATGTTTCTTGATCGGGCTATGCGGTGCAATACCGGTGTTCTTGGCGGCCAACCCTTGTTTGACTTGCGCATTCGTGAGTCTCATAATGTAGACACACGATAAAATGGGCAATATTGGGTAATAGCAGCAAACTTCAGGAAACCCCGCATCGAATGCCAGCCGCTGGACGGCGCACAGAACATCGCATCACCTCAACGGCATCCGGGCCGCCCTCCGCCCTCCTGAACTTTGCACCACGTCACACGACACGAGAACTATGTCTACACTCATCATGGACGACCCAAAAGGGACGTCAACCGACCCTGCTATGTCATTTGAACAGTTCGACTTAAACCCGCTCCTGCTGGGGGCCCTCAAGGCCGAGGGCATTGAAACGCCCACGCCCATCCAGGAGCAGGCCATCCCCGTGGCCCTCACCGGAAAAGACGTCGTCGCCCTGGCCCAGACGGGCACGGGCAAGACCCTGGCCTTCACCCTGCCCTCCCTGACCCGGCTGGCAGCCGGCAAGCTGGGCAAGAACCTCATGCTGGTCCTGGTTCCCACGCGGGAACTGGCGGTCCAGGTCAACGACGTCATCCAGGCCATGGGCAAGCCCCTGAAAATCCGGAGCACGGCGGTCTACGGCGGAGTCAGCCTCGAAAACCAGGCCCGCGCCCTGCGCCGCGGCAGTGCCGTGGTGGTGGCCACGCCGGGACGCCTCCTCGACCATATGGGACGGGGAAACGTGAGCTTCGAGCACCTGTCGATCCTCGCCATGGACGAGGCGGACCGCATGCTGGACATGGGCTTCCTGCCCGACATCCGGCGCATCCTGCGGAAACTGCCCCGGGAACGCCAGACCATCATGTGCTCGGCCACCTTCCCCCGCGAGATCGCGCGGCTGGCCGAAGAGATGCTCCACGAACCCGAACGGGTGGCCGTGGGATCGGTCTCGAAGCCCGTGGAAATGGTGCGCCAGATCCTGTATCCCGTGCACCACGGCGAAAAGCTCGACCTCCTGATGCGGGTGCTGCGGGAAAAGGAGCCGGAAATCTCCTCCGCCCTCATCTTCCTGCGCACCAAGCAGCGGACCGAGCGGCTGGCGACGGCCCTGCGCCGGGCGGGCTTCCCGGCGGCGCCCCTCCACGGCGACCGGTCCCAGAAGCAGCGCGAACGGGCGCTTGAAGGCTTCCGCCAGGGCAAGTACCGCATCCTGGTGGCGACGGACGTGGCCGCCCGTGGCATCGACGTGGACGGCATCAGCCACGTCATCAACTACGACATCCCCCCCACGGCCGAGGACTACGTCCACCGCATCGGGCGGACCGCCCGGGCCCGGAACGAGGGCGACGCCATCACCTTCGTCTGCCCGGACGAGTACAACGAACTCCAGAACATCGAGAAGGCCCTGGGCCGCAACCTCCCCCGGGAAGAGTGGGAAAACGCGCCCCCGGTGCTGTCCTTGTACCGGCCGCCCGCGGCTCGCACGGCCACAGCCGGCGGCCGACGCCGGCCCTCGGTGGTTCGGCGCGTGCGCGGACTCGCCACACGACGGCGTTAAACGGCAAAGAGATCGTCGGTGCCGGTCGGGCAGCCCGCCGGCCCCGGCGAGATCCGAAACCTTCCACCTTCCGAAGAGAAAAGCCCCCCTCTCCCCTTTTCCTCTCTATACTTCCATCGGATATTTCAGCCCCCATTCAACGCGGATCCGGTCGAGGGTCCGCATGACGGCGAGGCTTTCGTCGAGGGGCATGACGGGGCTTTCGAGGAGCCCTTCCCGCAGGCACCGCATCACTTCCGCGGCCTGGCAGTTGTAGCCGTTTCCGTCGTACGACAGGGTAACGGTCTGGCTGTCCCGTCCGACGGCCACGGTGGCGGTGGTGCCTTTCCAGAAAGGCGGATGGAGGTAGATGGACCCTTCCGTGCCGAGGATGCGGCTTTCTTGGGGGGTGTTGGTGCGAATCGCCGTGTAGAGCACGGCCATCTCGCCCTCGTCGTAGCGGAACACCATGGCGGCCTGTTCGTCCACGCCCGTCGAGCCCATGTCGGCGAGGGAGACGATGTCGCGGGGTTGCCGCCCGTAGACCATGGACGCGAAACTCACGGCGTAACACCCCACGTCGAGGAGGGCGCCGCCGCCGTAGGCGGGGTTGAACAGGCGTCCCTCGGCGCTTACGGAGGTCCGGAAGCCGAAATCGGAGATCACCATCCGCACGTCGCCGATGCGGCCTTCCTCGAGCCATTGCCGTACCCGCACCTGGATGGGCAGGAACCGGGTCCACATGGCCTCCATGAGGAACAGCTTGCGGTCGCGGGCGGTCTCGATCATTTCCTCCGCTTCCGCCGCGTTGATGGCGAAGGGCTTCTCGCACAGGACAGGCTTGCCGGCGTCGAGGCACAGGAGGGTGTTTTCCCGGTGCAGGCTGTGGGGCGTGGAAATGTACACCACATCCACCTCGGGGTCCGTGACGAGAGCCTCGTAGGTGGCGTGGCGGTTGGGGATGTCGTACCGGTTGGCGAAGGCCTCGGCCGTGGCCTCGGACCGCGACCCCACGGCCACGAGCCGCGCGTCCGGCAGGACGCTGAGGCCCTTGGCGAACTGGTTGGCGATGTTGCCCGTACCCAGGATTCCCCAACAGATCGGCTTGTCCATGGTAAGTCCCCTCCTCTGCATCCAGGCCCTCGGGAGCCTCAGCTTACACGGTCGTTGAAGCCGTTGCCAAGCTGCAAAAACTCCTTTGGAACCTCGCTCAGCCCGAAGGAGTTACGAAGCCGACACGCGGGAGCGGACAGGCCGAAGCCCCGAAGCGGACCCTCAGGCATGGAAGCCGCGGCCGCTCCGATACCAGATGCCCCGAAAGGATTCCATGCGCCAGAAACGCCCCTTGGGCGGAGGCCGGAAGTGGCGGGCGACCTTGGGCGGAAGGGACTCCGGCTCCACTTCTTCGACGGTGGAGCGCCTGGAATCGAGGTCACCGTCCTTGATCTCGGCTTCGACGATGGACAGGGCCTCGGCTTCCGACGCCGCGGTCACGTAGTACGTGCGGTAATACGCCACCACCGGTTGCTCGGCGGTGCTGGCCTGCCAGGGTACGCGTCGGTTGAGCGTGACGTGGGCCACAAGTCGAAAGTGGCGGGAATAATCCATTTTGAACTACTCGCGAAGGAATTGCCGCGGATCCGTCACTCGGAGGGGAAATGGGGGGCCGCCGCTCTAGCGAATGTCGGCGTCAAACCACTTCAGGAAGGCCATAACGCCGCGCGCCTGTTTGAGCATGGTGGCCTTGAGGCCCCGCTCGCGCAGCTTGATTTTGGCGTCGTGGCGCGATTTGGCGATAACGACGCCCCCTACGAACGATTTTTCTTCCTCACCCTCGGCACGGATGGCGTGGTATTCGTACGTTGGCATTTCGGGCGTTACCTCGAGTCCTGCGGGAACGCCGCCATTCTAGCATCGAAGGCCGTTGAAACCAAATCCGACCGCTGAAAAACGGGCCGAAGATCGAATATTGTCCAGACTGAGAATTCTTCGATCGGACCCGATCCTCCTTACCGCCAGGACTGGTTCAGGACGGCCTGCACCTCCTCCGGCGTGTCGCAGGCAAGGAGGCGCTCGCGAAAGCCGGGGACCTTCAGGGTCAGCATGACCTGGGCAAGCAGGCGCAGGTATTCGCGCTGCGAGCCCGAGGGCATGGCGAACAGGACAATGACATGGACGGGCGCGTTGTCGAGGGTCTCGAAGGGGATGCCGGCACGGGAAAGCCCCAGGCCGATGGTGGGCCGTTTGACTTCGGGAATGCGGACATGCGGAATGGCGACGCCGGATCCGATGCCGGTGCTCATGACCGACTCGCGCTCGTACACCGCCTGCCGGAACACCTCGCGGTCATCGACCACGCGGGTCTTCAGGATGGCGTCCACCAGATGCTCCAGCGCCTCGTTCTTGGTCACGTTGTCGCCGAAAATGCATATGGCTTCTTTGTCGATGTCTATACCGAAGGCGCCCATAATTCTGCCCGTGGTGCCGGCACAGTGCGCACCCGCCCTGTGTCAGAGGAACTCGAAACGGGGGAGATTGTCCCGCATGCGCTTCATGGCCTCCTGGAGTCGGTCTTCGGCGATGGTGAGGGAAAAGCGGATGAACCCTTCGCCGTTCTGGCCATAGGCCGCGCCCGGTGCCGCCACCACGGCGCATTTGTCGAAGAGCAGGTCGCAGAACTCGGCGGAATTATACCCCTTGGGCACGGGGATCCATAGGTAGAACGTCCCCTTGGGCGGGTCGTAGTCCCAGCCCAGGGCCCGGAGCGTGTCGAGGACGAGCTGCCGGCGCCGCCCGTAGATCTCGAGCATCTTCCCGGTAAAGGCGTCGCACTCGTCCAGGGCCGTGATGCCCGCGTACTGGATGGCGTTGAAGACGCCGGAGTCGGTGTTGGACTTCACCTTGGCGATGGCCGCCACGATGTCGCGGTTGCCGCAGGCCATGCCGATCCGCCAGCCCGTCATGTTGAAGGGCTTCGAGAGCGAATTGAGCTCGACGCCCACGTCGCGGGCGCCTTCGGCCTTGAGGAAGCTGAGGGGCTCGACGCCGAAGACCAGCTCGCTGTAGGGGTTGTCGTAGCACACGGCGATGTCGTGGTCGCGGGCGAACTCGACGAGCTCCGCCAGGAACGCCGGCGTGGCCACCGCCCCCGTGGGGTTGTTGGGATAGTTAAGGTAGAAGGCGGAGGCCTTCTTCGCCACGTCCGACGGGATGTCCGCCAGTCGGGGCAGATAGTCGTTCTCGGGCCGCATGGGAACCGGGTACGGCTCTCCGCCGGCGAACCAGATGCTCGGCTTGTAGCCGGGATAGCCGGGGTCGGTCACCAGGACGAGGTCGCCCGGATCGACCACGGCCAGGGCGAAGTGGTGGCAGCCTTCCTTCGAGCCGATGAGGGCGATGACTTCCCCCTTGGGGTCGAGCTCGACGCCGTGGCGCCGGCGGTACCAGCGGGCCACCGCCTCGCGGAAGGCGAGCATGCCCCACTCTTCGTCGGTGGGGTAGCGGTGATTGAGGGGATCGCGCGCGGCCCGGGCGAGGCTGTCGATGACCGGCTCGGGCGTGCCGTCCACGGGATCGCCGACGCCCAGATCAATGACGTCGACGCCGTCGCGGCGAGCCTGGTTGATCTTGTTGCGCAAAGTAACGAACAAATAGGGGGGTATCTTGGTGAGGCGTTGCGCGGTGTGCATGTATCCCTTCCCTGCTGTAGCTATGCCCGACGGCCGAAGCGGCAATTCCGCCGTCCCCATCCGCCCGTCGCATGGGGCGCCCGGGAAAGGAAACCTCTCGGTGGGAACGGGGCCGGTCTTTCGACGCGGGGCTCCGCCGTCCATCTCTCCCGAAGGAAGGCGCCGCGTGTACGCTTCGGCCGGCTGATTCTAACCCCGTCTCCGGGCCTTTTCAACCCGTCGTCCGCCTCCGTCGGAGGTAAAAGATTCCGCCGGGTCTGCCGATGAATGGGATGGCGCCCCCGCTCTGCCCCGTGGGCGGCGCATGCCCGCGTGGACTCTGCCGAATTCGGGGCGGCGGACGCCGAACGACGCAAGATTCAGTCGAGGTAAATCCATGAATGCCATCGAGACGCGCGACCTGACGAAGGTCTACAAGACACACTTGGGACGCGGATCGGGCCGGTCGCTTGACAGCCTGAACCTGGCCGTGAGCGAGGGCGAAATCTACGGGTTCCTTGGCCGCAACGGCGCCGGCAAGACCACGACCATCAAGATCCTTTGCAGCCTGCTGCGGCCCACCCGGGGAGAAGCCCTCATCTGCGGAAAGCCCGCACGCTCCCGCGAGGCCCGTCGACACGTGGGCTACCTCCCCGAGAACCCTTATTTCTACGAGTACCTCACGCCCCGGGAGACCCTGGACTTCTACGGCCGGCTCCAGGGGTTGAACGGACGCGACCGGGCCGCCGAATGGGAGAAGCTGTCCGACCTGCTCGACCTCCGGTCGATTGAAAGCCAGCGCGTGCGCGGGTTTTCGAAGGGGATGCGCCAGCGGCTGGGCTTCGCCGTGGCCCTCGTGGGCGACCCGCCCGTCCTGATCCTCGACGAACCCATGAGCGGGCTCGACCCGCTGGGGCGCCGGGCGGTCCGGGAGCTGATCCTGCGCCTGCGCGACGAGGGCAAGACGATCTTCTTCAGTTCCCACGTGCTGGGAGACGTGCAGCAGATCTGCGACCGGGTGGGCATCCTGGTCCAGGGGCGGCTCACGTCTCAGGGGCGCATCGATGAACTTCTGGGCGGGGCCGTCAGCCGGGTCGAGGTGATCGCCGACGGGTTGAACGGCCTCGCCGAGCCGCTCGAGGCGCAGGCCTCGTACCTGCGCCGGTCCGAGGCAGGCCACCACTTCGTGACGCCGGACATGGAAGCCGCCAACGAGCTGGTCCGCACCATCCTGTCGGGCGGCGGCCGGGTGGTCGAGCTCACGCCGGTCCGGCAATCGCTCGAAGACTATTTCATGCAGGAACAGGAGCGGAAATCATGAGAATCCGGGCCATGGCATTGAACACCTTCCGCGAAGCCGTCCGCGACAAGGTGCTCTACGTGCTGCTGCTGTTCGCGTGCACGGCCATCTTCGGTTCGAAGGCCCTGGGCTGGATCAGCCTGGGCCAGGACATCAAGATCGTGAAAGACGTGTCCCTCGCGGCGGTGTCGGTGTTCGGCGCCCTTATCACCATCTTCGTGGGCACCAACATCGTCTATAAAGAGATCGACAAGCGCACCATTTACACCATCCTGTGCCGGCCCATTCACCGGTTCGAGTTCATTCTCGGCAAGTTCTGCGGGCTGGTGCTGCTGCTGGCGGTGATCACGGGCGTCATGAGCGTCGTGTCGGCCCTGTACGTGGCCATCCTCGGGGGCGACGTGGACGGCGTGTTCTTCGCCGCGGCCTTCCTGATCTACGTGAAGCTGGTCCTGCTCACGGCGCTGGCGGTGCTGCTGTCGTCGCTGACGTCGCCCATCCTGGGGGCGTTGATCGTGTTCTCCGTGTACGTCCTGGGCCACGCCACGGGGATCCTCATCGATCTGCCGGCGCAGGTCCGGGAAAGCGCCACGGGCCGCATCCTCGAATTCCTCTACTATGTCATCCCGAACCTGTCGAATATGGACCTTACCGCCGAGGCCGCCAACGGCGTCGCGGTGAACTACGCCTACGTGGCCTGGGCGACGGGATACGGCCTGGTGTACACGGCCATGCTGCTCGCCCTCGCGTCGCTGGCGTTCCAGGACAAAGACGTATGAGGGCCGCGCGCATCGCCCTGGCGGGGCTGGTCGTGGCGGCGACGGCCCTGTCCGCCACGGGACTCATGCAGGTCCGGCTCGACGACATGCGGACCGTCGATTTCGACGACGAGCTGCTCTACCTGCCCAACGAGAAATTGCTGACCCATTTCACCGCGGGCACGAGCAGCGTGGTGGCCGACCTGCTCTGGCTGAAGTGCATCCAGTACACGTCGAAGCATTTCCAGAGCGACCACAAATTCACCTGGCTGGGCCACATGACCGACGTCATCACGCGGCTCGACCCCTATTACGTCGACGTCTACCGGTACGGAGGCATGTTCCTGGCCTCGCTCAAGGCCGACAACGACGCCAGCATCGACCTGATGCTGCGGGGATATCTCAAGAACCCCGACGCCTGGGGCCTGCCCTACGAGATCGCCATGGTGTACCTCCTCAATCGGCGCGACGAGCCCGGCTCGGCCCAGATGGCCGCGCGCTACCTGCACATGGCGGTGGCCACGGAACGGGCGCCCGGACACGTGGTCGCGGTGCTCCAGGGGCTGCAGCGCAAACACAACCTCTTCGACATCGAGCAGCAGATCTGGACCGACCTGCTGGAGACCAGCGAAGACAAGCTGATGCGCGACCTGGCCGAGCGCAAGCTTCACGAGCTCGCGGTGCGGCGGAACGTCTTCGCCCTCCAGGAGATGGTCGATGAATGGACGACCGAAAACGGCGCTCCTCCGTCCCGGCTCGAAGATCTGGTGGCGGCCGGTTGGATCAACGCCCTGCCTTCGGATCCCCGGGACGGGCGCTACTTCCTCGGGCCCGAAGGAGAAGTGGAGAACACCCTGCTCCTCGATCTGCGGGTAGACCGGGCGCGGGACGTGCTCCGTTCCCACATCGCCACCTTCAAGGACCAGTGCGGCCGCTACCCCGCTACGCTCGAGGAGATGGTGGACATGAAAGTGGTCCGCTCGGTGCCGCGCCATCCCTATCCCGATCGGGAATGGAGCTACGATCCCGTCACGGGCGAAGTGCAGTAATTTCATGCTATATTGTCTCTCCGCGCCGGGAATTCGCCGGCGGTAGCAAGGGAGGAGAGACAATGGCAATCAACCTGATGTCGACATTGCAGGGCACGTTGCTCGAAGGCTTTTTCCCCGCCGGATGGGATCTGGCCCAGATCGACGCGGTCTGCTCGCGGCCGCCCGAAGACCTCGAGAAGCGCGAGTCGTGGTGGAACCGCCGGTTCCAGCCGGTGGCGTGCGAGAGCCTCGCCGAATTCGACGTCATGATGGGCCACGAGATCGCCCTCGAGATCCGGTTCGCCAAAGAGGCGAAGAAGCCCATCGTATTCATCCTGCCCGTAGGCCCCATGGGCATGTACAAGTGGGCGGTGTACTTTCTCCGGGCGTGGAACGTGGACTGCAAACACGTGCACGGGTTCAACATGGACGAGTGGAGCGACGAGGAAGGCAACACGGTGCCCTCCGACGATCCGGGCTCCTTTCAGCGCGCCATGGAGAATGCCTTCTACGACCCCCTGGGCAAGCTCACCGTGCCGCGGAACCAGCGCCACTACGCCACCCGGACGAGCCTGCCCAGGTACGGCGAGCGGATCCGCGCGCTCAAGAAGAAGGGCGCCCGGCTGGTGACCGTGTTCGGCATCGGACGCGTGTGCCACATCGCCTTCTGGGAACCCCACTACGCCGCCGAGTACAAGACGCTGAAGGAGTGGAAGGCCCAGGATTACCGCATCGGCGCCAAGCTCCATCCGCTCACCATCGAGCAAAACGCCATCACCAGCTTCAAGAGCCGCACCACCCAGGTGCCCGCCACCGCCAACACCGTCGGTCCGGGGCTGTTCCTCCAGTCCGACGCGGTTATCGGCGGCGCCGACGGCACCCTGGGACGCGGCATGATGTGGCAGGGGATGTCGCTCTGGATGACCCTGCACATCAAGCCCACCCCCTGGATCACCAGCACCTTCATGCCCACCCTGCCGGGCAAGCTGTTCTACCTGAAGGAGCTCGCCGGCCCCCTGGTGGCCGAGTGCAACTAATCCTCGGACGTTCTTGCCGGCCCTCTCACCCCCGAGAGGGCCGGCCTTTTCTTTGCGTTCCGAATCCGCGGCGGCGATTGAAGTGCGGCGCCTTCTGAACGTCTTGCCCCGGGGGGCGGGTTCGGCGTAACGTGGACCCGGTTATCTACGGATAGGCCCGGGAGTCGACCCGATTTGAAACCGCGGCTGCTGGCGATACTGGCGCTTATCGTGATCCTGCCCCTGGCGCTGCTGACGTGGCTGGGGCTGCGCGTGGCGCATCACGAGCGGACCCTGGTCGAGCTTCGCGTCGGCGAAATCCTTGCGGGGCGCCTGCTCGACGTGGACGCACGCATCCAGGAAGTGCTGTCGGCCCAGGGCCGCGCCCTCCTGCGGCTTCAGGGCCTGTCGAACCGCCCGACCGACGAGTTGCGCGCCCTGTCCGCCGCGTTGCCGACGGTCTCCCAGCTCTTCGTGCTCGACGCCACGGGCGCGCCCGTGTTCCCGCCACCGGGAGGGCCCCTCACGGACGACGAACGCGACTTCCTGGCGCGGACGCGCGACATCTGGCTGGATCGGATCATCCCGCCGGGGCCCGGGGACGCGGCTCCGGCCGCCGGGACGGCCAGGAACCGGGGGAACGCTCCCGACGGGTCGGACCACGGCTGGTATGCCTGGTTCTGGGGCAACGGCATTCGCCTGATCTTCTGGTGGCGCGACGGGAACGGCGCCGTCGCCGGGGCCGAGCTCAACCGGAGCCGCCTCCTCAGCGACATCATCGCCCGTCTGCCCGACACGGACCCGCACGATCCCTATGGTCCCGTCGACCGCATTGCGCTCCGGGACTCCCAGGGTGCGATCCTGTACCAGTGGGGCATGTACAGTCCCGCGGAAAATGAAAAGCCCCGGGCCGCGCTGGACCTCAGCCCGCCCCTGGGCTCGTGGCGCCTCGAACATTACGCCCCCGCGGAGGCCCTCACGGCGGGCGCGGGTCGAAGCGCCTTGTTCAATGTTTTGGCCGGGGTGGCGGCCCTCGCCGTCTCCGTCGTGGGCCTGACGGCGTACTTCTACCGAGAGAACGCGCGGGAGATGCGCGAGGCGGCCCAGCGCATCAGCTTCGTGAACCAGGTGTCTCACGAGCTCAAGACGCCGCTGACCAACATCCGCCTCTACGCCGAGATGCTGGAAGAGGACCTCGATCCGGACGACACCGACACCCGCCGTCGCCTCAACGTCATCGTGTCGGAAAGCCAGCGCCTCAGCCGGCTCATCGCGAACGTGCTCACCTTCAGCCGGCACCGGCGCAGCGCCCTCCGGCTGCGGCCCGCGCCGGGGATCGTGGACGACGTCCTGCGGCGGGTCGTCGATCATTTCACCGCGCCTCTGCAGGCCAAGGGGCTCGCCGTCGAGTTCGACCCCGGCGCGCCGGACGAGGTCGTCTTCGACCGGGACGCCGTCGAACAGGTCGTGGGCAACCTCCTCAGCAACGTCGAGAAATACGCGTCGACGGGGACGCGGGTGCGCATCGCCAGCGTGCAGGACGGCGCCGCGGTGCGGATCTCCGTGAGCGACGACGGACCGGGGGTGTCGGCGCGGGAGCGGCGCCGCATCTTCGAGCCTTTCTACCGCGTCAGCAGCCGGCTCACGGACGGGGTCGCCGGCACGGGCATTGGCCTGGCCATCGCCCGCGACCTCGCCCGGCTCCACGGCGGCGACGTGGTCCTGGCGGACGCGACGGAGGGCGCCTCGTTCGTCTTCACCCTGCACGCGCCCCCCACGGCGCCCGAGGAAGAGCCATGAAAGTGCTGATCGCGGAAGACGACGACTTCGTCCGGCAGGGACTCCAGGAAATCCTCGAGCGGGAGGGTTACCGCACCGTGACCGCCCGGGACGGCGCCGAAACGCTGGAACTCTTCGAACGCGAAGCGCCGGACTTCGTCTGCCTCGACATCATGATGCCCGGACGCGACGGATACGACGTGTGCCGCGCCATCCGCCGGCGCGACGAATCGGTGCCGGTGATCTTCATCAGCGCCAAGTCGGAGGAAATCGACCGCGTGGTAGGACTCGAGCTCGGCGCCGACGATTTCATCGTGAAACCGTTCGGGGTGCGCGAGGTGGTGGCGCGGATCCGCGCCGTCACGCGCCGGTGCATGGCCCGGCATTCCTCCGCCCCGCCGTCGGCCCCCTTCACGCTGGACGACCTCACGGTGTACCCCGCCGAGCTTCGGGCCCGCCGCGGCGACACCACCATCGACCTCAGCCTGCGCGACGTGGCCATCCTCAAGCTGCTCCACGATCGGCGCGGCGAGGTGGTTTCGCGCGACGTGTTCTTCGACCTCTGCTGGGGGATGGACTACGTCCCCAACAGCCGCACCCTGGATCAGCACATCTCGCAACTGCGGAAACGGATCGAGCGCGACCCGCGCAACCCGGTCATTATCCGCACGGTCCACGGCGTCGGTTACCGCTACGAGGAACCGGGCTGAGTTCCGTCGCCACCGCTCAGGGGACCGGCCAGTGAGGGTTATCGGTCCGGGCGGAGGCGAGGAACCGCTCCATCTCGGCGACGATGTCCGGGTGGTCGCCGGCGACGTCGTGCTCTTCTCCGAGATCGGTTCGCAGGTCGTACAGCTCCAGCGGCGCGTCCGATCGGCGCACGGCTTTCCACGGCCCCTTCCGGGCGGCCTGGGAAAAGCCCCGCTCGTGGAACTCCCAGTACAGCGGCTCGTCGCGCCCCGGCGGCTCGGATCGGCCCAAGAGCGCCGGGGCCGCCGACTTCCCGTCGATCCCTTCCGGTGCGGAGGCGCCGGCCAGTTCCGCCGCCGTGGGCAGGAAATCCCAGAAGGCCCACACGCGGTGGCTCACCACGCCCGCGGGAACGCGCCCCGGTCCGCGCACGATCATGGGCACCCGGATGCCGCCCTCGTACAAGTCGCGCTTGATCCCTTTCAGCGGGCCGTTGCTGTCGAAGAAGTCCGGGTCCGTCCCCCCTTCCCGGTGCGGACCGTTGTCGCTCGAGAAGAAG
This sequence comes from uncultured Nitrospiraceae bacterium, assembly GCA_964452795.1. Lineage (GTDB taxonomy): Bacteria > Hydrogenedentota > Hydrogenedentia > Hydrogenedentales > SLHB01 > CAYVOE01. Next base: position 9,979 of record CAYVOE010000012.1, on the reverse strand, counting down.
ACGACGGTGTTGTCGTCCAAACCCAGGGCTTTCAGTTTTTCGAAGAGGAGGCCGATGTCGCGGTCCATGCGCGTGATCATGGCCGCGCGCCCTTTCTCCGGGTCCGGCCAATCTTCTTCTTCATAGGGCCCGTAGTCCGGGACCTCCATGCCGTCGCCCAAAGCATTCCCCCGCTCGTTGTTGGCATGGGGAATGGTGTAAGCCAGGTAGAGGAAGAAGGGTTGATCGCCGGTCTGGTTGTCGAGGAAGGCGAGGGCCTCCCGCGTGAAGAGGTCGTGGGAGTACTGGGCCCGCTCGCCGCTCACCTGGGGTTCGATCTCGACGTTGCCCTCGAGGGGAACCTTCTCCTCGTTTCGCCACAGGTATTCGGGGTAGTAGTTGTGGGCGTGGGCCTGGTTCAGGTAGCCGAAGAAGTAGTCAAAACCCTGCCGGGTCGGGATCCCCGAGGTGTCGGGCTCGCCCAGCCCCCACTTGCCGATGAGGGCGGTGGTGTAGCCGGCGTCTCGCAGCACTTCCGCCACGGTGGTGTCCTCCGGCCGCAGGGGCACGAGCGCGTTGCCCCGCACCCGGGCATGGCCGGTGTGGAGGCCCGTCATCAGCGAGCAGCGCGACGGCGCGCACACGGTGCTACCGGCGTAGCACTGGGTGAAGCGCATGCCCTCCGCCGCCATGCGGTCGAGGTTGGGCGTGCGGATGACCTTCTGCCCGTAGCACCCGAGGTCGCCGTAGCCGAGGTCGTCCGCCAGGATGAAAACCATGTTGGGCGGTCGCGTATCCTGCGCCTTCGCCGGCCGAGGCCACGCCCACGCCGCCGCCAGGGCCCCGGCTCCTTTCAGCACGTCCCGTCGCGATACTTCCACGCCGACCTCCTTTCCCGTCCGCCTTTTCTCCACGGCCATCGTAGCACAGCGCGGCGCTCCGGACCCGCGGTAAAGATGGACGCGGCCCTTGCCGACCATAAGAGGGAGATCCGGGAGGGGTGTTTGTGTCCCGGGGGGGACCTCAGGCAAGGAGATTCGGCCGGTGGCGGCAATCGATAAATACTTCCAGGCGATGGTGGAGCACGGCGCTTCGGACCTGCATCTGTCCACGGGATGCAAGCCCATCCTGCGCAAGGACGGGAGCATCGCGGCGCTGCGGACGGAGCCGACCCTGACGGCCGAGTCGACGTGGGATCTGCTCCGCGAGATCATGCCGGAACAGAACCTCACGGAATTCGACGGCTGCAGCGACACGGACTTCGCCTACCAGCTCGACGGGTTCGGCCGGTTCCGCTGCAACGTCTTCCGCGACCACAAGGGACCGGGGGCGGTGTTCCGCCTGATCCCCAGCCAGATCCTGACCTGCGAACAACTGGGCCTTCCCGAGGCGGTGAAGAAGTTCTGCCAGTTGTCGAAAGGGCTGGTGCTGGTGACGGGTCCCACGGGCAGCGGCAAGTCGACGACCCTGGCGGCGATGATCGACCAGATCAACTCGACCCGCAGCGACCACATCATCACCATCGAGGACCCCATCGAGTTCGTGCATCCCAACAAACGGTGCCTGATCAATCAGCGGGAAGTCCACTCGCACACGAAGAGCTTCAAGTCGGCCCTGCGGGCGGCGCTGCGCGAAGACCCGGACATCATCCTGGTGGGCGAGATGCGCGACCTCGAGACCACCCACATCGCCATCGAGACGGCCGAAACGGGCCACCTGGTCTTCGGCACGCTCCACACCACCACGGCCATCTCGACGGTGGACCGGCTCATCGATCAATTCCCACCCGAACAGCAGCAGCAGATCCGCATCATGCTGTCGTCGACGCTGAAAGGCGTGGTGGCTCAGAACCTGCTTAAGCGCAAAGGCGGCGGCCGGGTGGCGGCCCTCGAGGTGCTGGTGGTGAACTCGGCCGTGTCGGCCCTCATCCGCGAAGGCAAGACCAGCCAGATCACCAGCATCATGCAGACCGGCAAGAAAGAAGGCATGACTTTGCTCAACGAGCAGTTGACGAAGCTCGTGAAAGACGAGACGGTCGAGGCCGAAGAGGCCTGGCGCAAGGCCGTCGACAAGGACGATCTCATACGCCAGTTTCAGAACGCCGGCATCAACTTCACCCCTCCGGAAGAATAGGGCAGCGGCTTCCCCGGATCGACGTCGGGCTAAGGAGCGGCGGGACCGGCTTCCGAGGCGGCGAATCGGCGCAAGGCCTCGAGGGCGGCCTGGAAATCGGGCGGAGGCGGCGCCGTGAATTCCATGTACTCGCCGGTCTCGGGATGTTCGAGACCGAGGAGCTCCGCGTGCAGGGCCTGGCCGTCGAGCCCTTCCAACCCCTGCCGCACTTCGTCGGTCACGGGCCAGCGCGTGAAGTCGGTGTCGCCGTAGGTGGGGTCGCCGAGGACGGGATGGCCGGTGAACCGCATGTGCACGCGGATCTGGTGGGTCCGCCCCGTCTCGAGGGTCGCCGCCACGAGGCTGGCCACGCCGAAACGTTCCAACACCTGAAACCGGGTGACCGCGTCGCGGCCCTTGAAGGCCGTCACCGACATGCGCGTCGGGTCCGCCGTGCTGCGACCCACGGCGGCATCGATGCGCCCCGCGTCCTCTTCGAATTCGCCCCGAACCAGCGCGAGATACCGCCGCGTGAACTCGTGTTCTCGGGCCTGCTCCGAAAGGCGGCGGAAGGCCGGCTCGGTCTTCGCCACCACCATCACGCCCGAGGTGTACCGGTCGAGCCGGTGCACGATCCCGGGCCGCAGGGGATCCTCGCCGGGCCGATGGAAATCGGGGCAGTGGTACAGGAGGGCCTGGACCAGCGTGCCCGTGACGCGGCCCGCCCCCGGGTGGACCACGAGGCCCGAGGGCTTGTTGATCACGGCGATGGCGGCGTCCTGGTACAGAAACTCGAGGGGGATGTTCTCGGGCCGCAGTTCGGTCGTGGGCGGGGGCGGCAGATCGACCTCGACCCGCTCCTCGGCCTGCATGGGGCGGCCGGGCTTGGTCGTGACGTCGCCGCCGATCCGCACCCGGCCGTCCTTGATCAATTTCTTGACGTAAGAACGCGAGGCGTCGTCGAGCCGATCAACCAGGTAGACGTCGAGCCGCATCCCCTGGTACTCCTCGGCCACGATGTCGCTAAAGAAGTCCGGAGGCACGCTTGAACTCCGGCGCCAGGGCGCGGTAACAGGCCTGGTACACGGGGAACCACCGGTCGTAGACGTCGGCCCGGGCGGGGTCGGGCTCGCACGAAGACACCACGCGGATGGTGGCGTCGCAGGCCTCCTCGACGTTGCCGAAGACGCCGCCCCCCACGCCCGCCAGCAGGGCGGCGCCGAAGGCGGGACCTTCGTCGACGTTGATGGTGACGAGAGACGCGCGGTAGACGTCGGCCTGGATGCTGCGCCACAGGGCGCTGCGGGCGCCGCCGCCCGAGGCTCGAACCTGGCGGGCATCCACTCCCAGCTCCCGCATGATCTCGACGCTGTCGCGCATGGCGTAGGCCACGCCCTCGAGCACGGCCCGCGCCATGTAGGCCTTGCTGTGGCGCAGCGACAGGCCGATGAAGGCGCCCTTGGCGTAGGGGTCGTTGTGGGGCGTGCGCTCCCCCGTGAGGTAGGGCAGGAAGATCAGCCCTTCCGCCCCGGGAGGCGCGGTCTCGGCGGCGGCGGTGATGTACTGGTAGGGGTCCTGGCCGGTCTCGCGGGCCACGGCCGATTCGGCCGCGCACAGGGCGTCGCGGTACCACCGCAGGGATCCGCCCGCGCTGAGCACCACGCCCATGATGTGCCACTTGCCGGGAACGGAGTGACAGAAGGTGTGGACGCGGCCGCCGGGATCGGTTGACGCGTCTTCGGAAAAGGCAAAGACGACGCCGCTGGTGCCCAGGGCCGCCGACAGCACCCCGGGCCGCACCACACCCGTGCCGATGCCGCCCGCCGCCTGGTCGCCCCCGCCGGCGATGACGGGCAACCCCTCCGGCAGACCCGTCTCCCGGGCGGCCTCCGCCGTGATGGTACCCGTGACTTCGGGACCTTCATAGGCCCGGGGCATGAAGTCGGACGGGATCTCGAGGAGCGACATCAGCTCCCTGTGCCACCGGCGGTTCTTGACGTCGAACAGCAACGTGCCCGAGGCATCCGCCACGTCGGTGGCGTGCTCGCCCGTGAGGACGAGTCGAATGTAGTCCTTGGGCAGGAGCACACGGCGGACCTTCTCGTAGACCTCGGGCTCGTTGTCGCGCAACCACAGGATCTTGGGCGCCGTGAATCCTGCGAAGGCCGGATTCGACACCATCTCGATGAGCTTTTCCCGGCCTCCGGCGCGGCGGTGGATCTCGTCGCACTGGGCGGCGGTGCGCTGGTCGCACCACAGGATGGCCGGACGCAACACCCGGTCGTCGCCGTCGAGGAACACGGAGCCGTGCATCTGGCCCGTCAGGCCCAGGGCCTTGATGTCGGAGGCGCTCACCTCCGGCGACGCCACCAGGCGCGACAGGGCTTCAAAGGCCGCCCGGCGCCAGTCGGCGGGATCCTGTTCCGCCCAGTTCGGCTTCGGGCTCGAGAGGGGATACTCCACCGTCACGGAGGCCCGCACCCGTCCCCCCTCGTCAATTGCCAATGCCTTGGTGCCGCTGGTCCCCACGTCCAGCCCGAGCAAGACCGCCATGGCTCCAACTCCTTCCGAATGCGCAAGCACTCCCCAATTGCCCATGATACGGCACAGTTATACCCGAAGCCCGTCCCGAGTAAAAGCCCGGGCCTCGGGATCCCTGCCTTTTTTGATATACTGGCCCGCTTCGGCCCGGAAAAGGGAGCAATTCCATGAAACCCCTGATCGGCATCACCTGCGAAGTGCGCGTCAAGCCCGACAAACCCTGGAATCGCTCGTCGTTGCAGACCACCTATACCGAGTGCGTGGAACGGGCCGGCGGCCTCGCCGTCATCCTGCCCCCGGCCCCTCCCACGGCGGCGGAAGACACCCTGCGCCGACTCGACGGGCTCATCCTGTCCGGCGGCTACGACTGGCTGAAGCTGCTGATGGCCGACGACATCCCCCCCGAAGTGCTGGGCGAGCCGCCCCACCCCACCGTCGAGCCCATGCCGCCGGAACGGTGGGAGAGCGAGACGCGGTGGCTCGAGGCGGCTCGGGCCCTCGAGAAGCCGGTGCTCGGCATCTGCCTCGGCATGCAGATCATGAACGTGGTTGCGGGCGGAACGCTTATACAGGATATACCTGCCCTGCGTCCGGGACCCGTCGTACACGGCGATCCCGGAGAGATGGGCCGCCACGACGTCCTCCTTTCCCCGGGAAGCCGCCTGGCCGCCCTCGCTCCCGCCTCCGTCGTCACCGTCACCTCATCCCACCACCAGGCCGTCGACCGCATCGCTCCCCCCTACCGCGTTGCCGCCACGGCGCCCGACGGGCTTGTCGAAGCCATCGAAGATCCCGAACGCCCTTTCATGTTGGGCGTCCAGTGGCACCCGGAGCGGGGATCCGCTCAGCCGGACTGGCTTCTGGAGGCCTTTGTGCGGCACTGCGCCGGGTAGACGGGGTATTCGGGCCACGGGCAAAAAGGGGTGCTCGCTGGTGGGGTGGACCGGTACGGGGGTACAGGGCAGAGGATCTCTTGGAATTATGGTATGAACTGCGAATTTCGAGTTTTGTTGCAATTCTAAGTCCTTGTCCTGCGGCGGTTTTCGCAGTACAAACGACCAAGGGTTTCTCAAAAGAGAACAACTTTCGAACAGGTTGATCACCGCCGCGCCTCTCCCCGCCTCGGTTCCAAAGCCATAAACTTTTGTCTTCTATAGCGTTTGTCCGGCTTTTCCCGTTGGCACGCCCCGTGCATGTATATGGGCGGTTGAAGGTACGCATCCAGCCAAACCGGTTCTGAGATTGTCTGAGAGGTGCAGCCTTGATGCGGCCAGGTTGCGGGCCGAACCGACTCCAAGGAAGAAAGGGAAGGTACTGAATGGTGAGAAAAACGATTTTTACTTTAGGCTTGGCTTTATGTCTCGCTACCACGGCGATGGCGGTTCCGGCGGATCCCTACGATCCGATGGCGCCGGGCGATCCCCTGAACGTATATGAGGTGTACAACCTCCTGTACGGCGGCGGGTTCACGTCCAGCCTGGATCTTCCGGTGGCCGCTTTCGACGAGGTGTTCTCGGGGTGCCACTCGGTGTCGGCGCAGGCCCGGTTCGCGGGCGCGGCGGCAACGACCCTTGGGATCTATCAGCCCACGGGAGCCCCGACGACCCTGACGCCCCTGTTCACGGTTAACACCAACGGCCTCCTGGGCGGCAGCCCGTCGGCCGATATCCCCGTGAGCGTGCTGGGAGACTTCGGGTTCTACATCGCGGTGGAAGACGGCAACGACGACCGCATCTTCTACTCCGAGCCCTCGTTGAATCCCGGCGGACAGGATCAGATGATTCTGTTCCACACCCCGGATCCCAACGTGTTCCTCATGGTATGGGAAGATCGGCTCCTCGGCACGCAGCCTTCCGACAACGACTTCAACGATCTCATCGTTGAGCTTCGTCGGTGCGTGATTCCCGAGCCGACGTCCCTGGTGCTGCTGGGCGTGGGTGTGGCGGCCATGGCCGCGCGTCGCGTCCGTCGCGCCTTCAACTAGGAAATCCTCCTTCGCAGCCTTCCGAGGAGGCGTCGAAACTCACCGGCAGGTCCTGCAACAGGGACCTGCCGGATTCCTTTTCGGGATAAGGATGAACGGATCCCGAGGGTCCGAATCGGTCGCGGGACGCGGTTCCGCGGCCGATTCCGCATTTCTGGGAGGACCGGGAAGCCGGCGACCCGCCCGACGGGAAAAGCTGCGGCTTTGTCCGGAGTATTTCCGATTTCCCCTGAGATCCGGATGTCTCGCCTTGTGATACCTCGCGTCCTGCACATCGACGAATTCTCCTTCCTTGCCCGGATCGGGTTGACCCCACGGTGGACCCTGGCGCAGAATGCCGGCGGTGGTATTGCAAGGGTCTACGGGCTGTTCACGTCATCGCGAGGAATTCGGCATGCATCAGGCAAGGCGGCGGTGTGTCATCGGAGGAGTCGTGGCGTGGGGTCTGGCGGCGCTGATCGCGGGAGGCGCGGCGTCACCGGCGGCCGGAGCGGAAGCGGCAGCGGCCCTCGACCTGACCGAGGCGGTGGTGGTGGTGGCGCCGGACTTCGCCCGGCGGCGTCCGAGCATGGTGGACCTGCTGCTCGACGAGGTGGAGAAGCGGACGGGCAGGCAGTGGACGGTCTCGGCGGAATGGCCGTCGGAACCGGGGCCCGTCGTGGCCGTGGGTCCGGCCGACGAATTAGAAGCCTTTGCAGGCCCACTGGAACCCGGCGCGAACGGATTGCCGACGGAAGCGGAGGGATACCGCCTGACGACGGGCCGCGCGGGGAACGCGCCGGCGGCCCTCGTGGTGGGTGCCGACGACCGAGGGGTCCTCTTCGGCATGGGCCGGCTCCTGCGGGAAATGAGGATGACCCGCGGCATGGCGCAGGTGGCGGACGGATTGGACATCCGCACGGCGCCCGAATATCCCCTGCGGGGCCATCAGCTCGGATTCCGGCCCAAGACCAATTCGTACGACGCCTGGGCGGCGGCGATGTGGGAACAGTACATCCGCGAACTGGCCGTGTTCGGCACCAACGCCATCGAATTGATCCCGCCCCGCAGCGACGATGCGCCGGACAGTCCCCATTTCCCCGAACCCCAGATCGACATGATGGAAAAGATGTCGAAGATCGCCGACGACTACGACCTGGACGTGTGGATCTGGTACCCGGCCCTTGATGAGGACTACACCGACTCCGCCACGGTGGCGTTCGCCCTGGAGGAATGGGGCGCCGTCTTCGCCCGGCTGCCGCGGGTCAACGCGGTCCTGGTTCCCGGAGGCGACCCCGGCCATACGCCCGTGCGGCCGCTGATGAGCCTGCTCGAGAAGCAGGCGGAATCGCTTCGCCGACACCACCCGGAAGCCGGGTTGTGGGTGTCGCCCCAGGGGTTCGGACGGGAATGGACGGACGAGTTCGTCGGCATCCTGCAGGACGAGCAACCCCCGTGGCTCACGGGCGTGGTGTTCGCGCCCCAGAACTTCGACAGCCTCGCCGACCTGCGCCGGGCGGTGCCGGACCGGTATCCCATCCGCCATTACCCCGACATCACCCACACGGTGAAGTGCCAGTTCCCGGTGCCCGACTGGGACGTGGCCTACGCCATCACGGAGCAGCGGGAACCCATCAACCCGCGGCCGGTGGACTATGCCCGCATCATCCGGATGTACGACGAGCATACCATCGGGTTCCTCACGTACTCGGAAGGCTGCAACGACGACGTCAACAAGATCGTGTGGAGCGGTCTCGGCTGGGACCCGGAGGCCGACCTCGGCGGGATTCTGCGGGAGTACGCGCGGTTCTTCATCGGCCCCGAATACGAGCACAGCTTCTCCCGGGGCCTGTTCGCGCTGGAAGAGAACTGGCGCGGCCCCCTGTTGGCCAACGGCGGCGTCGAATCCACCCTTGCCCTCTTCCGCGACCTCGAACGGGCCGCGTCGCCCCAGACCAGGCTGAACTGGCGGTTCCAGCAGGCCCTGTACCGCGCGTACTACGACGCGTATGTCCGGCGCCGGCTGCTGTACGAGACGGAGCTCGAGGCGAAGGCGTGGGATGCCCTGCGTCGGGCCGGCCTCACCGCGTCACTCACGGTCCTGGACGAGGCGGAGCGGGTCCTGGACCGGGCCGTGCTCGAGCGGGTTGGCGAGGACCTGCGGGCGCGCGTGTTCGAGCTTGCTGAAGCCCTGTACCAGAGCGTGCGGATGCAGTTGAGCGTTCCGCGGTACCAGGCCATCGACGTGGGCCGCGGCGCCAACCTCGACCTCATCGACGTCCCGTTGAACAGCCGGCTGTGGCTGAAGGCCCGCTTCGCCGAGATACGGGAAATCGAAGACGAGCGGGCCCGGCTCGAGGCCATCGAAGAGCTTGTGAACCGGACGAACCCGGGGCCGGGCGGGTATTACGACGATCTCGGCGACCTGACGCGGCAACCCCACCTCGTGCGCGACCCGGAGGCCTTCGAGGCGGGGCGGGAACCGCACCTGCGGCCGTGGCAGGACGATCCGGAGTTTCGTCGGGCGGCCTTGGTGGGGTGCCAGTTCGACCTCACCCGTTCCATGGCCGAGATCACCCATGCGGAGGCCCGATACGACGCGCCGCTGATCATGCACTACGACGCCGTCGATCCGAACGCCGCCTACCGCGTCCGCGTGGTCTACGGCGGCGACGCGTTCCGGAAGGGCAACCGGCCCGTGCGCGTCCGGCTCGAAGCCGGCGAAGGACTCGAGGTCCATCCCTTTATCGAGAAGCCCTACCCCTTGCGCGCGGTCGAGTTCGCCGTCCCCCGCGAGGCCACGGCCGAGGGCGAGCTCACGCTCCGTTTCTATGCGGAACCCGGCATCGGCGGCAACGGCCGCGCCTGCCAGGTCGCCGAGGTGTGGCTCATAAAGAGCAGCGAATAGAACGCGGATACCGCCCGAGGCAATGCGGTCCGGACACACGGCGCGTTGATCGTACCGTTGACGCGCCCGTTCCGGTATCGCCGTCCGCCTGAGGAAATCCCCCGAAGGGGAAACATACGCAGCGATACAGGTCTACCATCGGACGGGACCGCCCCACCACCGGCGTCCGCCTCAGCGATCGTAAGACTACGAGGACTGCGCTGGACGAGGCCGTGAGGTTGCCCCCACCCGTCATTGCGAGGAGCGGCCCTCCGGAAATCCATGCGGGAGGAAGGTCTACGTCGTTTGGGCCATCGCCGTCTGTGGGCGCGCAAACAGAGCGACGCGGCAATCTTTACCTATGGGAGGCCTTCGGGTTTGGGTCAAAGGCTCAGGTGAGATTGCCGCGTCGCTTATGTGTGGGCGCCCTGGGATGGTCAGGGTGTGCATGTGTTGTGAGGCGCCTGAACGAAGGCCTGTGTCGGGGGCCCGCTCCT
>CAYVOE010000011.1:22158-26088 GCA_964452795.1 uncultured Nitrospiraceae bacterium | reverse complement strand
TTTCTAACGAGTTACACCATGTGACATTTTCAAGGAGTCTTGACATCGGGAAACTGCGAATCTTGATCAAAGGGCGGAGTCGCGGCATACTGAATACAGGATTACGACTGGGGGCGCGTCCGCCGGAAGTCCGGATCGTATTGGGGAATCGGAATTCGGCAAGAACCCGCTTGAACAGGCCCGACGCGGCCTCTGCTCCCACGCGGAGGCGGCCGCAACGCGTCCGGATTTGGGGAACCGTCGCCCGAAGCGACGACATGCAGGCTCTTTCGCGGTGCCCGTCTTCGGAATGGTGCCCGCCCTCGCGGGACGCCGAAAGGGGCGCGAAGAACCACCCTTTGGGGAAGGGGGGTTACCGATGTTTCGTATCGTTCGCAAGCGTGTGCTGGCGGAACAAATCAAAGAGATCGTGGTGGAAGCGCCGTGGGTGGCGAAGGCGGCGAAGCCGGGGCATTTCGTGCTGGTTCGGGGCGATCTCAAGGGAGAACGCATCCCCCTGACCATCGCGGACAGCGACCCCGAGGCCGGCACCATCACCCTGGTGATGCAGGAGGTGGGCCTGGGGACCCGGAAGCTGGGCAGCTTCGAAGTCGGACAGTGCTATATCGACGTTGTCGGCCCCCTCGGCAAGCACCGCGAGATCCCCACGGGCAAGACCATCTGCTGCGCGGCCGGGGGGCTGGGGGTGGCGCCCCTCTACCCTCAGATGAAGGCCTATCACGAGGCGGGCAACCGGGTGCTTTCCATCGTCGGCGCCCGCACCAAGGACCTGCTGTTCTGGACCGACCGCGTGGAAGCGGTGAGTGACCGGGTCCTCTACAGCACCGACGACGGCTCCTTCGGCCACAAGGGCTACGCCACGCAGCTCCTGGAACAACTCATTGCCGAGGGCGAGAAGATCGACGAGGTGGTGGCCATCGGGCCGGTGCCCCACATGCGGGCGGTGACGGATTGCGCCGTCAAGCACCGTCTTCCCATAACCGTGAGCCTCAACCCCATCATGGTCGACGGGACGGGCATGTGCGGCGGGTGCCGCGTCACCGTGGCGGGCCAGACCCGGTACGCCTGCGTGGACGGGCCGGAATTCGACGGGGCCCAGGTCGATTTCGCCGAGTTGATGGCCCGGCAGAAGACCTATCGCCCCCTCGAGCTCCGCGCGGTGGGCGAGGAGCAGCCCCCGGAAGACGGCAACGGCCACGCCTGCCGGTTCGTCGAATGGGTGAACGAGCTCGAGGCGGAACTCGAGCCGGAAGACGGCGTTCACGACGCCGCGTTCTTCGAGAAGGCGGCCGTGTGGTCGGTGCTGGACGCCATGGCCCAGATCACGCGCCATCGGACCACCTTCGAGGAGGTGGCGGTGGGGTATACGGAGGCCCAGGCCATCGCGGCGGCCCTGCGGTGCCGGCTCTGCGAGAACCCGACCTGCGTGGAGGGATGCCCCGTCGAGGTCGACATTCCCGGCTTCATCGGCGCGGTGCAGCGGGCCGATTTCGCCGAAGCGGCGCGGATTCTGAAGGACAAGAACAACCTCCCGGCCATCTGCGGCCGCGTGTGCCCCCAGGAAACGCAATGCGAATCGCGTTGCGTGGTGGGCAAGTTCGATACGCCGGTCACCATCGGCCGACTCGAACGGTTCGTGGCCGATTGGGAGGCCGAGCAGCCCCCGGCGACGCCCGCGATCCGGACCAAGACGGGCAAGCGCGTGGCCGTCATCGGCAGCGGCCCCGGCGGGCTTACCTGCGCGGCCGACCTCGCCCGGATGGGGTACGACGTGACCGTCTTCGAGGCCTTCCACGAAGCGGGCGGCGTGCTGCGCTACGGCATCCCCGAATTCCGGCTGCCCAAAGAGATCGTGGATCGAGAAATCGCCTACGTCGAGCGCCTCGGCGTCCGCATCGAATGCAACATGGTCATCGGCAAGGTGTTCACCATCCAGGACCTGATGAAGAGCGGCTACGATGCCGTGTACATCGGCGTCGGGGCGGGCGCGCCGGTGTTTGTGGGCATCCCCGGCGAGAACCTCATCGGCGTGTACTCGGCCAACGAATTCCTCACCCGGGTCAACCTCATGAAGGCCTACCTGCCCGACGAGTACGACACGCCCGTGCTCATCGGCGACGAGGTCTGCGTCATCGGCGCGGGCAACGTGGCCATGGACGCGGCCCGGGTGGCCGTTCGCCTGGGGGCGAAGCGGGTCACCATCGTCTACCGCCGCTCGGAGAAGGAGATCCCCGCCCGGGCGGAAGAAGTGCAGCATGCCAAGGAGGAAGGCGTCCAGTTCCGGCTGCTCACCAACCCCGTCCGGGTCCTGGGCGACGCCGAGAACCGGGTCCGCGCCCTCCAGTGCGTGCGCATGAAGCTGGGCGAACCGGACGATTCGGGCCGGCGCCGCCCCATCCCGGTGCCGGGCTCTGAGTTCGAGCTGCCCTGCGACATGGTGATCCCGGCCCTCGGCAGCCTGGCGAACCCGTTGCTGACGTCGAGCACGGAAGGGCTCAAACTGAACAAATTGGGCAACATCGTGGTGGATCCCAAGACGGGTAAGACCAATCTGCCCGGCGTGTATGCCGGCGGAGACATTGTGACGGGGGCCGCCACGGTCATCGAGGCCATGGGCGCCGGCAAGGTGGCCGCCCGCGCCATCGACGAGTTTCTCAGCGGCCGGAGTTCGGCGTTGGCGGAGCGATCCACGGCCTGATTGGGCCGAGGGCCGTGGAAACGAGCAAGTCCGCGCTTCGAAGCCGGCTCAGTAGTCGCGGCGCCAGTTGAGTTCGACGCCGCCCTGGCCGCGGGTGCCGGCGCCGCCGACGATGCTGACGCGGGGGCTGACCTGCACTTCGACCGACACGCCCCCTCCCCCGCCGCCTTCCAGCTCCTTGCGCACCTGGAGGTACACGTCGTCCGTGAGGTACCGGCCCACGCCGAGGGTCGGCACGCCGTCGGCCAGCTGGATGTCCACGATATCGAGGCCCACCGCTTCCCGCGTGCGCTGGGCCACCTCGAAAAGTCCGCCGCGGCCGGAAAGGGTCTCTGCGGCCGCCGCCACGCGAAGGGCCTGGAGCGGCGTGATCTCCGTGAGGTCGCGGCCGAAGAGGAGCTGGGCCAGGATCTGGTCCTGGGGAAGGGGCGGATCGGACTCGAGCTCGATGGCGGGATCGGACAGAGGCCCGACCACCCGCAAGGTGGCCGTAAGGGCCGGCCGCCGAGCCACGGCCCGGACATCCAGTTGCGGGTCGGGCGGCGTGCGGCCGTCGAAGTCGGCGCGGCTTTCGGCCAGGTCGAACCGGTTCTGAAGGAAGTTGAAGTGACCCCGCCGCACGGTGATGGGACCCGTCATCGCCGGCTGCGCCAGGGTGTTTCCGATCTGGAGGCGGCCGTCGAGTTCCGCGACGATCCCCTGTCCGCGCACGTAGAATTGACCCGGTATGTCGACTTTGACGTCGAGATTGACGGGAAAGCCGGGCTCGGGAGTTGAAGCCGGTTCCGCCGGCTCCGGGGAGGGCGTCTCGTCTCCGGGTCCGTTGACCTCCACCACGTCGAGGGCAGTCACGTCCGGCTTCGAGTGGAGCGAGACGAAGTATTCCCCCGAGTCCACGGTGAGCTCGCCTTTGACCGTCGCGCCCGAACGGGTGCCCGATACGCCGACGGGACCGCTGAGGACCGCGGTGACGTCGGGACGGCGCACCAGCCGGGCCTCGCGCAGCGTGGCGTCGATGGTGAAGCGTGGTTCCGGGTGGAGTTGGGCGTCGCCCGTCGCGGACAGCGAGCCCGACCCGCTGTCGGAGGCCTCGAATCGTTCGATGGTGATTCGGTCGCCGGCGAAACGGGCGTCCAGGACGATTCCCGTGAGCACGGTGCCTGCGACGAGGTTCTCGTAGCGCCCATCCTCCAAGCGAAGCGCGCCGGCGAGGCCGGGTCGGCCGCGGGTCC
>CAYVOE010000011.1:0-22148 GCA_964452795.1 uncultured Nitrospiraceae bacterium | reverse complement strand
AGGCGGACGCCGACCTGGGTTTCCGCGCTAGAGCCGGTCACGCGGACGTCGGCGTCCAGAAGCCCTTCGACAAACTGGTCCGCGGGGAGGTAGTAGGGGGCCGCGTCCCCCAGGTCCACGGCCAGGCGCAGTTCGCCGTCCAACGGCGCGTCCTCCGTCCAGGTCAGGGCGAAGGGCTCGAGCGAAAAGGCCATGGGCGTCGTGAGGCGAGCCTCGCCGGGCGCTTCCGACAGGCCGGAGACGGTGGCGGAGGCCGCCAGCGTTCCGCCGGCGAGGGATGCGTGGGCCGCCACGTTCAAGGCGAGGTCTTCCGGTTGGGCGGGATCGGCGCGCAGGTCGCGCAGGTCCAGGCGGATATCCAGGGCGGGTGCGGCGAGGGGTCCCTCGAGGCGCAGATCCGCTTCGGCGACGCCGTCGACGGGCGGCAAGCCGAACCGTTCGAGCCGGTCGAGGGAGAGCTCCGTCGCGCGAAGCAGAAGGTCCACGGCATCGGCGCCGTACCGGCCTGAAAGGACGACGCGGCCGCCGCCGACGGCGATGGACGCACCGTCTGTCGTAATTCCCCGGGAATCGCGCACGACGACGGCCGGTTCGATCAGTTCGGCGGGCTCATCCGCATAGGTGGCTTCCAGGGTGGTCAGGAACAAGGTCTGCCGGTCCCCTTCGAGGGCCAGCGATCCGCCGGCGCGTCCGGTAAAGGGTTCGGGCGCGGCGCCCTCCGCCTCCACGGTGAACCCCAGGCGGCCGCGGTCGCCCTGGGCGCTTCCCGCGACGCGGGCGACGCGCACCTCGCCCCGGGCATAGTCGCGCACCGCCCACCGGGCCGACCCGGAAGCCGTCCCCCGCACGTCGGACAGGTCGGCCGTGCCTTCCAGGCTCGCCATGCGGCCGTAGGGCGTCCGGAGATTCTCCGCCGTGACGTTGGCCTGCACATTCTGCCGCCCGGACCTCGCGTCGAGTCGAAGGGCAAGCTCGGCCCGTCCGGCCAGGTCCAGGCCCAGGAGATCGCCCAGGGGGCCCAGGTCACCGGCGCGGACCTCGACGCTGCCTTCGGCGCCCTGGTCGTCGGGCAGGATGCGGAGGTCGGCCGCGGCGTTGAATCGAGGCCCTTCCAGCCGCGCTTCCCGGATCTCGAAGACCTCGGCGGATTGAGCGAAGCCGCCGGAGCCTGTCCAGGTCTGACCCGCCTTCGCCACGCGAAGCGACACGGCACCGGTGGGCTGATTGGGCAGATCCTGGGCGTCCACGCGCACTTCCAGGGGACCGTACGCAACGCCGTTTCGGGTCAGGCGATCGGAGGTCACGGCGATCCGGGCGCGAAGGTTGTCCAGAGCGCCTTCGGCCTCGCCTTCCACGGCGGCCGCCCCCGACACGGACTCGCCGAGGACGGACGAGAGGGCCGTCAGGTCCGAGAGGTTGCCGCTGTATCGGGCGGACAACGCCCCCGTTTGGCGATTGAAGGATCCCTCGGCGGCGAGGGTCAAAGCCTCCGTCACGGCTTCAAGGCTCTGGATTCTGACGGTATCGAATCCGTCCGTAGCCCATTCCGCCTGGACTTGCCCTTCTCCGCCCAGGAAGGCGGCCACGGTCTCCGGAAGCCCGCCCAGGTTGCGGAAAACGAGTCGGGCCGTTCCCGCGAGGGTATCTTCCGGGCGCTCCAGGGCCGCGCGGAAGGCGGCGTTCAGTTCCGCCGCGCCGGTCAGGTCTCTGCCCAGCAGGTCGGACAGCCGCTCGAGCTCCGCCAGCGTCACGGACAGGTTCCACTGGGAAGCGGGATCGCCCGCGGCGGCCTCGGCGACGATGCGGGCCCGGGCGGCAAGGGCCGGCACGTCGACGGGCGCGTCGAGGGAGAACCCGCCGTCCGGGGAGGCCGTCGCTTCGAGGCTCCACCGGGCCTCGTCGTCGGCCAAACCCCCGACGGAGGGCAGCGTAAAGCCCCGGGCCTGGCCCTCCCCGACGATCCGGTACCTCTCCCCCGCCCCGTCGGGTGCGGCTTCGGCGACGGCCTCGACGGTGGTCGACACGGAGGCCACGGTCATTTGATTGACCCGAACCGCCTCCGCGGCTATGTCGAAGTGGCCCCTCGGCCGGCGATAGGGCCCTTCGAGGCGCATAGTGGTGGTCAAAGCGCCGCCGAGTTCAGCTCCAGCCATGGAACTGAACACCGCCAGGTCCTTCGCCTCCACGTCCGCCCGGACAGACATGGTCGCCGCGCGGAGATCCACCGCGCCCGCGCCTTCGACCGCGAGTCCCGCGGCATCCACGGTGAGCTGCTCGACGACGATCTCGCGCTGCGGACCCAGGCGCGCGGAGAGGGCGAACTCGCCGGGCTCGGCAATCCACGATCGCGCCTTCTCAGGCACGAGCGACTCGGGCATGTCGAGGGTGCCGGTAACGGTTACGGCGGTGGCGTCGCCCAAGTCGAGGGCGATCCGGCTGCTGAGGATGGAGCGGTCGCCCGAGCTGAGCGTGGCGAATCCGTTCCAGTCGGACACGGGACCGCGGCCCCAGACGGCGCCCGACATTCCCCCGAGCGGGTCGAGTCCGACTCGATTGGCGAGGGGACCGTCGGGATCTTCGTGGAAATCGAGCCGGAACGCGAGGGAGTCCGACGCGCGCCGGGACCGGGCCTCGAGGGCGAGGCGCAGCGAAGGCTCGGGGGTCGTCTCGAGGGCGAGGCGGAACGTGGCGGGGTCGGTTCCCAGCCACAGCCCGCCCGAGGCGGAGAGAAACGCGGCCTGGCCCAGCACCGGCGCCTCGAGCTCGAGGCGAGGCAGGGAAAGGCGCCGGACCGTGGTGTGGGGGAATCCGTGGAGCCGTTCCAGCAGGTCGGGTATGGAAGGAATGTCTTCGCGTTCCTTTCCGATGGGCTTCCTCCGGACCACGGCCCGCGCCACGGAGGCGTCGTCGATGACCAGCCGCCTCCGCAGCAGGCTGGCGGGTTCGAAGTCGGCCCGCACGTCTTCAAGCACGAGCCACACACCCTCGCGGTCCCGCACCTGGACCCGCTCGATCCATACGATGCCGGGAAACTGCCCTCGGATGTCGCCGAGGACGACGCCGAAGTCGGCGCTCCGGTCGAGGCGCTCGTTGATCTTGTCGCGGATGTACCGACGGGCGGGCGGCGCCTGCAGAACGGCGTAGAGGCCGATCAGCGCGACGAGTCCCGCGGCGACGGCCAGGACGAGGATGCACCCGGCGCGCCGGAGGGGACGGCGACGGCGCGGCGCCTCAGAAGGTGTGTCCGAAGCTGAGGTAGATTTGGAAGGCATCGTCCACTCCCGACCGCCGGTTCACGGGCACGGCGATATCGGCGCGGAAAGGTCCGACCGGCGTGGCATAGCGAAGGCCCACGCCCGCACCCCACTGCAGTTCGTCGATCTCGGAAAACGAGGGGTCTTCAAAGGCATTGCCCGCGTCGGCGAACACGACCACGCTGATGTTTTCGGTGATGCGGCGCCGCGCCTCCAGCGCCATCTCGAGGAGCGACGCGCCGCCCACGGGACGGTCGTCCTCGAGGGGCGCCAGGCTGCGGTACTCGTAGCCGCGCACCGAATCGGCGCCGCCGCTGTAAAATCGTTCATCGGCGGGCACCTCTTCGCGGTCGGCGCCGGTAAGCGTGCCCAGGGCGATGCGTCCGGCGAGGACCGTTTTCTCGGTAATGCGCCAGTAGCGGCTGTACTCGGCCCGGGTCTTGAGGAAGAAGGCGCTGGAATCGCCCGTGGAGAGGTAGGGCGTCAGGTTCAGCTCGATCTTGTCGCCCGACGTGGGGTCCGCCGGATCGTCGCGCCGGTCCCACACCGCTCCAATGGGTGTCGACAGGAGGTGGTACCGCGTCTCCTCGTCGCGCTGTTCCACGTGGGCCGTTTTCAGTACGACGCCGGCGTTCCACCGGAACCGGTCCGTCACCGTGCGCTCGATTCCCGCGCCGAGGCGCAGGCTCCGGCTGTCGTAGGGCTTCAGGTCTTCTTCGATGGCGGCGACGTCCAGAGTCAGCACCTGGTCGTCGCGCAGGAAGCCCGGTCGACGGTAACTCGCGCGGGCGTCTCGCGTCAAACCGCTTCCGTGGATCTCGAGGCGCAGCCGGTCCCCGTATCCCGTAAAGTTGCGGTGTTCCCAGGCCACCCGGGCGCCCAGGCTCTCGGAGGTCTGATACCCGATGCCCGCGGACACGGTCCGGTGAGGCCGCTCGGCAACCCGTACGCGAACGGGTACGCGGCCCGCGGCGTCCGGCTCGTCGGCCGAATCCACCTGCACCAGCGAAAAGAGCCCGCTCTCCCACAGGCGGCTCCGATACTCGGCGATGGAACGGGGATCGTAGCGGTCGCCTTCCTGCCAGGGCGCGCGACCCTGGATGTATTCGGGCTTGACGGTCTCGAGGCCCTCGACCTCGATGACTCCGAAGGTCGTCTGCGGACCCGGATCGACTTCGAAGGTCACCCGGACGCCCTGGGTGGCGTGATCGACCACGACGCGACGATTGGCAACCCGGGCGAAGGCGTAGCCCGCCTCGCGCAGCCGGTTGACGAGGACGGATTCGGCATCGAGGACCCGCCTCGCCCGCGCCGGTCCTTCGGGCGTCAGGCCGATGGCCTCCGGCGTGAGAAAATCGGGGACCCTGGTTTCACCGACCGACGCGATTTCGACAGACTCGACGTTGTACACGGGGCCAAGGTCGATGAGGAAGACCACACGGGCGGACGCGGCCTCCTCGTCAAGCTCGAGGCGGACGGTGGCGGCGTAATACCCCCGCGAACGGAGCGCTTCGCGAAGACGGTCGATGTCGTTTTCGGCTCGGCGGCGCAGCAGCCGTGGCGAGATGGGCGGCCGCTCCTGGAGGGCGACGGCCTGGGAGACGGAGCGCAGCGCCTCCACCAGTTCCGGGTCGGACACGCCCTCGAAGGCGACCTCGTAGGCCACCGGGGGCGCCTGTCCGGCGGCCACGACGGACCAGGCTACGCCGGAGATCATCAAGGCGGCCCGAGTTACGCATCGTCGTGTCATGATCACTCCCGGGAAGATGGGGTCGGCGGGAAGAGGTCCACGCGCGGAATTCCGAAGGTGAGAATACGCGGCCGCCAAAGGGGGATGCAACCCCGGCCGGGCCCGCGTTACGCCGTCTCCCGCTTCGGTATGTCGATGACCACCTGGAGCCCTCCGTCGTCCGGCGACTCCAACTGCACCGTGCCGCCGTGGGCCTCGACGATGCGGCGAACGATGGACAGGCCCAGACCGGTCCCCTTGGTCTTGGTGGTGAAGAAGGGCTGGAACACCCGATCCCGCGCCTCGGGCGGCAGGCCCGGACCGTTGTCGCGCATGACGATGCGGAGGGCCGGCTGATCGGTCAGCACGGTGGAAGAGCACGCGATGGTGATCTCGGCCTCATGGCCGCAGGCCGCCAGCGAATTCTCGAGCAGGTTGCGGAAGACCTGTTCGAGGTAGAACGCGTCCACCCAGCACTCCCGGTCCTGGCCGTCCGTATGTTCGCGCAGCGTGGCGTCGCGGCCGTTTCGCAAGGGCGCCAGTTTCTGCCAGGCGCTGCGCCAGAGATAGGCCACGTCGGTGGGCCGCCGGTCGAGCACCAGGGGACGGGCGTAATCCTGCACTTCCTGGTACACGTGGCGAAGGTCTTCCTGGGCCCGCCGCGCCTCGGCCAGCAAGGGCTCGAGCTCCGGATGGTCTCGGAGGCGCTTGGCGAGCATCTCGAGGCACGCGGAACTGCGTTGCAGGGCGTTGCGCGATTCGTGGGACAGGCCGGTCATCATCTCGCCGATGGCCGCGAGCCGTTCCGCCTGGCGCAGGGCCTCCTGCGAGGCGATCAACTCGGCCGTCCGCTCCGCCACCCGGGCCTCGAGGTTCTGATTCAGCTCCTGCAGCTCCCGTTCGGCGAGCATGCGGTCGTGCACGTTCGTGGCCGTCACGTACCAGCCCGTCACGTGGCCGTCCGCGTCGTGTATGGGCACGCCGTGACAGGCATGCCAGTAGTACTCCCCGGAAGGGGCGTGGCGAAGGCGAAACTCGGCGCGGAACTCGACATCTTCGGCCATGGCCCGGCGCCACAGGTCGTCCGACGGTCCTCGATCGTCCGGATGGATCGCGTCCATCCAGCCGGATTCACGGATTTCTTCGGAAGTCTTTCCGAAATAGTCGAGGGCCCGCCGATTGAGGTAGTGGGGATGTTCGCCCACCCGCATCGCCCAGACCAGGTGGGGAATCGATTCCGCCAGGTCGCGCAACCGGGTCTCGCTGGCCCGCAGCTCTTCACGGGCGCGCAACTGCCGGGCCGCCAGCCACGACACCGCCAGCGCGACCAAGACGTAGAGCAACTCCTCCGTGCCTTGCTCGAAGTCGGCGGGAAGGAGGCTCCGGGATTCCAGCACGAAGAGGTTGGCCGAGCATACGGCGAGGACGGTCGCCAGGACTCCGGGGCCCATCCCTCCCCGGACGGCCGAGAGGTACACGGGGACCAGGAACAGGGGGCCGACGACGTGGTACAACTCGTCGCGCCACAGTTGCATGGCCACGACCGTCGCGGTCACCGTCACGAACGGCCAGGCGTAGCGCCGGAGCAGGCTCGGTACGTCCTTGGCCATGCGAACCCATCCTCCCTGAAAGTGCCGCAACCGTCCAACGAAGCCGCCGACGGCTCTCCTAATTGTCCTCATTATACCCGCCCGAGAACGTCGGGGTCACACGGGACTTTCCGCCCGGATTTATTCGTTAGGAAGTGGCCTGGTCTTCTCGCCCCGGACGAGAGACAAGGAACTTGGCCGGGACTGCCAGATCACGGGCCGGATCACCCGGTTGCCCCCCCTTTTGGCCGTTGATACAATCGGACTTCCGTTTTTCAGATCGGCCAAGGCCGGCGCGGCTCGGGCATTCGGGGGCGCCGCCGGCAACCGTTTGCAATGGAGGACCGCTCCCGTGACTTCCCGCTGGCCATCGATGTTTCCCCTGCTGCTCCTGTTGTGCGTATCCGGTTGCGGCGCGCCGTCGAGCGAGGCCGGCGCGGCGCCGGGGACCGCGGCCGGGGTACAGGCCGTCGCTCCCGCCGCGGCAGCGCCCGAGGGCCGGGTCGTCATCCTGGGCTTCGACGGCGTGGACCCGCGCATCGTCGAGACCCTCATGGCCGAGGGCGAGCTGCCCAACCTGGCCCGGCTGCGCGACGAAGGGACCTTCCGCCCCCTGATTCCGGCCAACCCGCCCCAGTCGCCCACGTCCTGGTCCTCCTTCGCCACCTGCACCGACCCCGGCGACCACGGCATCTACGATTTCCTGCGAAGGAATCCCCGGAACTATCTGCCGGGCGTGGGCTTCGGCACCACCACCCACGCGCAATTGGGGCCCGACGGCGCGGTAACCCGGCCGGCCCGGAGCACCAACCTGCGCAAGGGCGAGACCTTCTGGGCCGCCGCCGACCGCCAGGGCGCCCGGTGCACGCTCATCCACATTCCCTTCGCCTATCCCGCCGACGACCTTACCGACAGCCACATGCTGTGCGGCCTCGGCGTTCCCGACATTCGAGCCACCCAGAGCACCTTCTTCTACTTCTCCGACGCCTTCACCCCGGAACAGTTGAAAGCGGACGTCTCCGGGGGTCTCTTCGTGCCTATCGAATTCGAAGGCGACGTCGCCGTGGCGACCTTCCCCGGGGCCTACGATTCCCGGCTGACGGACCCGGCCCAGCCGGGCCGCCGGGGCGGCTATGTCGACACGTCCATGGAACTGGAGGTGGACCGTGCGGGGCGCCGCGTAACGGTCCGGGCGGGGGAACGGAGCGTCACCGTGCCCGAGAAGGGCTGGTCGGAATGGATGGAATGGGAGTTTCCCGTGTCGCCTCGCCACACGGTGCATGCCATCAGCCGCTTTTTCGTCCTCGAAGCGGGCGACCAAGTGCGCCTGTACATGACCTGCCTCCAGATCGACCCCGGCGACCCCTATGTCCCCATCAGCGAGCCGGAAAGCTATGCGAAGGAACTCGTGGAGCGGTACGGCCACTACAAGACCATCGGCTGGGCCCACGACACCCACGCCCTGCGCCAGGACGCCTTGTCGGAGGATGCCTTCCTCGAAGACGTGCGCCAGACCTCGGAATGGCGCGAGCGCCTCACCCTGGACGAGTTGGACAAGGGCGGGTTCGACATGCTCATCGCCGTGTGGACCGGGCCGGACCGGGTGTCGCACATGTTCTGGCGCTACCGGGATCCCAAGCATCCCCTTTATACCGAAGAGGGGGCCCGGAAGTACGGCCGCGTCGTGGAGGACACCTACAAGAACATGGACGACTTCGTGGGCAAGGTGGCGGCGAAACTGAAGCCCAACGACCTGCTCATGATCCTGTCCGACCACGGGTTCCACAGCTTCCGAACGGAGTTCAACGTCAACACCTGGCTGGTGCGCAACGGGTATCTCGCGTTGAAAGACCAGGACGACCCCGCCACGGCGTACACGGACGTGCGGTTCCTGCAGGAATTCGACTGGGATCGCACCCGGGCCTACAGCATCGGCCTCGGCAGCATCTTCCTCAACCTCGAGGGGCGGGAAGGTCGCGGCACGGTGTCGCGCGAGGAGGCTCCGGCCCTTATCGAGGAGCTCAAGACGAAGCTCGAGCAGGTCACCGACCCCGCCACGGGCGACAAGGTCTTCCGGGCCGTATACACGGGCGACATCTACGACGGGATGTCGAAAGCCGACGCGCCGGACATCCAGCTCGGCTACGCCGACGGATACCAGACGGGCAAGGATTCGGCCGCCGGCGGCGCGCCCAAGGACGTCTTCGCACCCAACACGGACAAGTGGAGCGGCGAACACGCCAGCTCCGACGCCGCCGCCACGCCGGGCATCCTGTTCGTCAATCGACCCATCGAGGCGAGTGACCCGGCCATCGCCGATCTCGGCGTGACCGCGCTTCGCTACCTCGGCCTGGACGTGCCGGAGAGCTACGAAGGCCGCGCCCTGCTCGAGTGAAGGGCGCCGCCCGCTCAGCCGAGGCGGCGGATGATGTCGATGACGAGGTCCACGTGGCGCTCGATCATGGCGAAGTCCACTTTATCCGGGCGATCCTCCTCGGTGAGGAGGTACGGCGGGGCGCTGGTGAACTGGATGGTCGGAATACCGACGCCGGTGATGGTGCTTCCCTCGCCCGGAGGCAGGGGGTAAACGTCGGTCCGGTCCGGCAGGACCAGGACGTTCGGCAGCCGGGCGTCCTCGAGGGCCGCGGTGACGGCCGCGCGAAGGCGGTCGTTGTCGGGCACGAACACATCGTGCCGCACCGTCGCGTCGAGCGGCACCAGCCGTCCGTTCTCGACCCGCACGTCCCTCGCGCCGACCTGCTCGAAGGAAAATACGGCGCGGTACCGGTACCGCCATTGGGGCAGAATCTCCCGCGCCAGCATGCGCACGCCGATGGCGCCGTCGAAGTGGCCGGTGGTGCAGGCGAAGACCATGCGTCCGGGACGGCGGTGTTCGGGCAGAGCGGAATAGTGCCGGGCCAGCTCGATGAGGGCCACCAGGCTGCCGGCGTCGTCCACGGCCCCGTTGTAGGGGCTGTCGTGGTGCGCCTGGAACAGGTAGACGCGGCTGGACGAGCCGGTGAGCTCGGCCACGATGTTCTGGCTGAAGCAACGGGTCAGGGATCCCGTGAGGCGAAGAGTGGCGGTGGCGCCTCGGGCCGCGGCGGCCTTCAATCGCTCGCCTTCGGCACGAGAGACGTAGACGGCCGGCACGCCGGACAGGGGCCCCTGGTACGGCCAGTAGCGCGACGCGTTGTTGGCCACGTGGTCGATGAGGATGTTCACCAGCCCCACCGCACCCGCTTCGCAGGCCCGGATGGGCGTGATGCCGGGAGCGGACAGCCCCCACGCCAGCTCCGATTCGGCGGGACGGGCTGCGGTGGTTCCGGCCAGGCGGCGGCTCCACAGCTCGTCCAGGGGCTGGACGGGGAAGCGTTGATCGGTGACGACGATGGCGCCGCGCACGTCGGTATCCCGCAGGGCGGCCGCATCGGGCACGTAGACCAGGCGGCCCATGGCCCGGTCGGCGAAGGGGGAAAAGGGCATGGGACTGCACACCACGGGGACGTCGTCGATGCACAGGGACGTTTCCGAGGCCTGCCAGTCGTGGACCGGCACCTCCTGGCGCGTTACCGAGCAACCCAGAGCCTGAAAAGCGTTCGCGAGGAAGGTTTCGGTCCGTTTCCCGTATTCGCTGCCGGCTCGCCGGTTGGGCTCGCGGGTGAGCATGGTCAGGAGGTCGGGCAGGGACATCTCGCGCAGGTTCAGGTCGCGCCGTTGACGGTGAGGACGATTGAGCGCCGCGGGCACGGCCGCCGGAACGGCCCGGGCCATCTGAAACGATTCGTTCGGCTCTAACGCCGGAGACGAGGAATGACCGCCGTCGGAGGCGGCCGCCGCGCCGGCCAGAACGCCCGCCAGCGCCGCCGAGATCCAAAATACACGTAGCCTCATCTCCAGCCCCCTTTCGATGAGTATGGATTTCCCGCCGGGTATGCCCGGCCCTTCGAATGTGGAACCTATGCCCTGCCGTGCGCTACCCCGAACATGCCCACAGCGCACGCTACAGAATGACTATAGATACACGAAATCCGCGTTTGAGTCAAGTTAATCGCAGCGCATAACCCGGCCCATATATCCCGTAAACCCGGTTTTCGTGTCTCAGGGTATCCGAGTAGGGTCCCAAATCGTCGCCGCGATGTAGCGTTCCGGACCCGTTTCGGGGTCCCAGAAGTAATAGACACTTACCACCTTGCCGTCGGGCCGCTCGACGCTGCGCACGTACCCCAGGTCGCGGCCGCCGCCGTCGTCGCGCAGGACGATCTCGTCGCTCCAGGTGCGTCCGCCGTCGGCGCTGAGCTTGGCGGCGATTTTGAAGGGGGCGGCGCGGTATCCGTAGACGTAGCAGAGGCGCCCGTCCTGGAGCCGGAGCAGGCTGGGCGGATTGCCTTCTCCGAGGTTCGAGGCGGGTTCATTGAGGAACTCCCACGTTCCCCCGTTGTTTCTTGACACGTACGCACTGTTCCACTTGCGTTCCGGAGTCTGGTCACGGGTGATGCAGAGGAGTTCCACGTCCGAGAGGCGAACCACCGCGGGCATGATGGAGAAGCCTTCGGGTTCGGGTCCGATCCACGACACGAAGTTCCAGGTCTTGCCGCCGTCGACGGTTCGGGCGCAGAAGGCGCGGCCCTCCCGCTTATTGGGTTTGGCGGCGGTGAGGAAGGCCAGGAGCTGGTGCTTCCCTTCGACCAGGTACTCGGTGCGGGCGGCGATGCCGGGCGTACCCATGTCGGGGAGGCGGAAAGGCCCCTCCCAGTTGTGGCCGCGGTCGTAGGAATAATAGAACCGGGACGGCCCGGCGTGGTGGTCGGCCATGCGAAAGGTCATGGCGAAATCGGGGTGGGTGAAGTCGATGCCGCCGGGGCAGTCCTTCCACTCCGGGACTTCCTGGCCGGGAGTCTCGATGCCGTGAAGGGCCTCGCCCTGGGGGATGAGCTGGCCTTTTTCGGCGGGATGCTCGTGCGTCCAGGTCTCGCCGCCGTCGAGGCTCCGGGCCAGCCAGTGCTCCTCGGGCCGTTCGCGGTCGATGTTGTGGCGTTCTTCGCCGAAGTCTTTGTAGTACCCCCGGCTGTAGCCGACGAGGATCTCGTTGCCCCAGGACCAGATGCCGTGGTTGGCGGGCCAGCCACCGAATCGGCCGGGCTCGTAGTAGACTTTGACGTGCTTGTCCACCACACCCTCGGTGGGATCTGCCGCGACGGAAGCCGACAACGCGAGCAAAGGCAGGAGAAATAGTCGTTTCATGACTTGTCCTCGGTTGTGGTTGGCCGTTCAGTAAACCCTGAGCGGCGATCGGTATCCCGGGAGGGGCGGTCGATTGCCGGCGAGAGGCCGGCCCCTCCCTCCTATCGTATGGCTTTCTCGATGCGTTCGCGCAGTTGGGCGGTCCGAGAAAGAAGTCTGCGGATGGCCCGGGCCTTCTCGCGGTCCTGAGCGCTCTTGGCGTCCTCGAGGGCGGCTTCCAGGGCCTCGTCCATGCGGTCCAGCTCGACGAGCATGTTGGCGCGCACGTCGGCGGCTGTGGGGATGCGCGTGCACAGGATGGCCCGGGCCTTGGGAATGAAGCCCGCCTCGGCGAGCTCTCGGGCGCCTTCGGGGTCCGTCTCGATGGGCAGCGGTTCGATGACCCGGAAGAGGTCGTGTTTGCGCAGAAAATCGGTGAGGATCGCCTCGTCGAGGTCGAGAAACTCATCCTTTCGCTGGATAAACCGGAGAAGGGTGTCGATGGGCACCAGGGGGTTGCTCGACTCGCTGAGGTACTTGAGGCACAGGCGCTCGATCTCTTCGAGGTTCACGACGACGGCTCACTCCTCGAGCAGATTGACTTCCGCGGCCGTCCAGGCCCTTCGGTCAATGCGCAAGGTCTTGATCTCGTGGGGAGCGAAGGAGACCGGCACCGATTTCCCGAGGTGGGGGAACCGGATGACGGTGTCGGCCCGGCGGCCGGCGGTCTCGTAGCCCCGCACCACCAGGTCCTCCCCATCTTCGCTTTTCTTGAGCACGCTGAGCAAGACGTTCTCGGCGTCGACGGCGAGGAAGGAGGCGCTCGGCGGCCGGGAGCCCGGGTGCGACGATTCGGGATGGACGATGAGGGGCTCGTTGAGCTCCCAGGCGCGGCGCACCACACCGGCGTCCTGCCAGCCGCCCGCGTGCGGCACCAGGCGGATCTTCACCGTGTGCCAGCCCTGGTCCATGATGGAGAAGGGGTCGCTGGCGTTGAAGCGGGCCCGGTCGTGGTGGGCGTAGGCCGGACTGCGCAGCAGGGTGACCCGCATGACGCCTTCGCGCACGTCGAATCCGTACTTCGAGTCGTTGAGCACGGCGAGGCCGTAGGGTTTCCCGTCCACGGCGCCGGTGAGGTCGATCCATTTCTGACCCGGCTCCTCGAAGCCGTCGGTGTTGCGGACCTGGCAGCCGTAGGCGGTGTCGCAGGTGGTGGTGCCGGCGCGGACGGCGGTCTCGTAGACCAGCTTGAGCATGGTGTACTGCTCCTGCCAGTTGATCCGGAAGACGCAGTCGATGGCGTCGCTGGCGCGGTGGAGCGTGACGAACTGGTCGGCGAGGGAGTTTCGGAATCGGGAGGTCACGCGGACCGTGGCGCGCACGTCGCCGTGTTCGAGGCGCTCGAGCGCGGCCTGAGCGAAACGGCCCGCCTCGACGCGCCACTCGTCGTAGTCGTGGCTCCACGTGTCGGATTGGTCCACGAGCGCGGAGAGGACGTTGCCCCGCTCGAGGACCTCGACGTCGTGGGTCTTGTCGAGGAGGCGGACGATGTGGCCCGCATAGGGGTCGAATTCGATGCGCCACCACCGATTCTCGAGAAAGTCGCGGCCGGCTTCGAGCATCCCGTCGACGGGGGCCGGGCGCGCGCCGGAACGGACGTGGTAGCACCGGTAGCCGAAGGCGGGAATCTCGGCGGTAAAGGCACGACCGATGTGGCCGACGCGCTCTCCGAGCACCGTCTGGCTCGGCACCGGCTCCCCCCCGTCGTCCACCACGTGGAGGGGCGCCTCGAGGGTGCGGGCCGCGTGGGGCGGCGCTTCGACGGTCCGGCGGACGGGCCACGGCAGGGGGTTGATGACCATGACGGTGTTGCCCTCGGCGGAGGTGTCGACGTCGCGGGCGAGGCGCTGGATCGACTCGTTGAGGATGAAGCGAGCGGTGTGGGTGGCGCCGCCCACCTGGTCCCGCGTGTCCTCGTAAGACGATTCGAGGCTGGTTCCGGCGAGGATGTCGTGGAACTGGTTGTAGAGCACGTCTTTCCACGCGCGCTCGAACTCGGCGGCCGGATAGGCCCGGTCTTCCAGGACCCACAACAAGGAGGCGAACCGTTCGGCGGCCATGAGGGCGTGTTCGGCGCGGCGATTGAGGCGCTTGACCTCGGCGTGGACGGAGTAGCATCCCCGGGCGTGATGCTGGAGGTCGGTGGCGATGACGGGCAGATCGGGACCGTCGTCCGAGAGAAAGGCCTGGAAATACTCGAGGAGCGTGGAAAACTTGACCCTGGGCAGGGCGGAGTCGGTCCGGGCGGACTCGATGGCGGCGATGGCCTCCCGGGTGGGTCCGCCGCCGTGGTTTCCGACGCCGTAGAACGCAAGAATCTGCTTCTGGCCCGGGTTGAGATGGGGATGGCGCGGGAGTTGGCGGATGCGTTCGAGCACGAGGGCGCCTTCCTCGGCGTTGTAGCTCCCCTGGAGGTTGCAGGCCACGACCTCGGACCCGTCGGCGGCGCGCCATTTGAACGTGGTGCCTTCGGGATAGCGCATCTCGCGGAAGGGCTCGGGCCGCATGTAGACGTAGTATTCGATGCCCATCTTGCGCAGGATCTGGGGCAGCGTGCCGGCGTGGCCGAAGCTGTCGGGGTTGAATCCGACCCGGACGCGCACGCCCAGCACGTGCTCGAAGAACCGCTGGGCGTAGAGGCCGTGGCGGACGAAGGACTCGCCGCCGGGGACGTTGCAGTCGGGCTCGATCCACCAGCCGCCGGCCACCTCCCAGCGGCCCTCCTCCACGCGGGCTCGGATCTCCTCGAACATCTCGGGGTCCACGGCCTGAATCCAGGCGTAGAAGCAGGCGCTCGACGCGGTGAACTTGAAGTCGGGCGTCTCCTTCATGCGGTCGAGGGCACTGCGGAAGGTGGCGCGCACCTCTTCGTAACCTTCGGTCCAACGCCATAGCCACGTGGGATCGATGTGGCCGTGGCCGATCATGTGCAGGGTGTAATCGCGCAACGGGGTCATACCGGGGTCATACTCCAATCCGCTAACCTTGTTTGCCTTCGATGCCGCACAGGAGGACCGCGGCGGCGATGCCGAGCCGGCGGTCGAGCAGCCCCTGGGTGTCGGGGGTGAAGTCGAGGGTGATCTTGGTGACAAAGGGGTTGAAGTTCTGCTGGAAGTCGCAGACCTTCTGACCGCCGATGAATCCGTCGTAGGACTGGGGGATGAGCTCGGTGACGAAGCGCCGCAACAGCGCCAGCACGAGCACGTCCTCCTGGATCAGGCCGATCTCCCGGTCTTCGGTATCGAGGAAGAGCCATTCGTCTTTGACGATGGACTTGAGGCCCTTGCGGCGCAGGGCGCCGATCTTGTCGCCCGATGCGGAGTCGACGACGTCGTAGGTGGCCGAGATGTCGAGGATGTTGCGGGCGTGGATGCGCAGGACCTCGGTCTGCATGTCCTCGCCCGTGTAGAGCCGGATGTCTTCCTTGAGCTTGAAGGCCTTGAGGCGCGAATAGAACACCACGTTCCCGGCAGGGTCGTAAATGTGAAAGGCGTCGCCGAAGAGCTTCAGGATCTTCTTGCGCACCAGGTAGCGGGGGTGGTCGAACCGCCCGTTCTCGCCCATCGTTCATCCTCCTCGAGGTGCCCATCCGCGGCAGGCCGCCCGCCGGGGCGCCCGCACCGCACGCGAAGTATTGTCCGCCGGAACTCGAGTCGTCAAGGAGCCGGCGGCTCGGCGGTTCTTTCCTCGGGTTGTTCGTCCACGCGAATGAAGCGGACGGCGTCCGCGACGGCCGGGTTGTCGGTGACCTGGAAGTAGCCGGGCAGCGCCAGACGGACCCACGAGGTCCCGTCGAACCGGTACCGTCCGTGCTTGTGCCAGCCGGGCGACTCGTTCTGGTCCAGGTAGCGGGTGGTGTAGCCGTCGGCATGGCGCACCGTCCACGGAGCGTTGGACGCCACTTCGCGGTGGTCGCCCCAGTGGATCTCCACCTCGTACAGGCCTTCGATGCGGGGCTTGTAGATGGCGGCGTTGAAGCTGCTGAACCCCTCGGGGACGGGCGCAACGTGGTAGTCGCCGTTGTGGGCCGTCGCGTCGCCGTCCCGGTACTCGAGCCCCACGGCGCGGAACCCTTCCGACCGGTTGTCGAGGATGAGCTCGTCGGGACGGCGGGTCGCCGGGGGTGGGGCGGCGGTGACGATCCGCGGCTCGGGCCGAGACCCGTCGGTGATGAAGCGCAGACCCGTGACGAAATCGTTGGTCTCGATGTCGGAGGGATCGTCGACGGGTTCCCCTCCGATCTCGCAGTTGTAGAAGCGCACGTCGTGGAACCCGTGATCGGCGTCCGACCCGGCCAGCCGGATCTTGCCGCCGGGCGCGCGAAAACCCACGAAGTAGAGCCCGTCGAAGCTGCCCCGTTCGTCGCGGTACCCCGTCTGGCAGCTGTAGCCGGTTTTCACGATCTTCATGTCGATGGCGTGGTTCCGGCCGACTTCGTCGTGGTAGTCGATGAAACGGAGGTTGCGCACGGCGGCCCAGTCGGAATGGTCCGAATAGATGGCCGCGCCGGCCCGCTCGAGGACGTCGATGCGGTTGAAGGTCCAGTTCAGGACCTCGTGGGTTTCGAAGGAAGCGCCGATGCGGAGGGCGTTCCCGTCGATGACGTTGTAGAGCACACAGTCTTCGAAGAGGTACGTACTGGCGGGCTCGCCGTTGCCGGCGGCGTTGAGGGCGTGGGGACAGATGCAGTCGTCGCGGGTGAGAAAGATGCCGTCGCGACACTCGAAGTCCGTGCAGCCGTCGGTCATGATGCCGCCGTTGTTCCGGTTGAACGTGAATATGTTCAGGTGAGATATGCGGACGTTGTCGCAGAGAAGGAACTGGGTGGTCCACCAGTAGCAGTTGCGTATGCCGATGCCTTCGACGGTGATGTTGCGCGACCGGGCAAAGACGAGGCCGTAGATGCGCCGGTTCCAGTCGGTGTCCTCGCCGCCGTCGAGGATGCCGCGGCCGAGGACGCGGACGTTCTCCACCTCTTCCCCTTCGATGGTGCCGATGAAGCGGGCGCCCCTGGCGAGGTACACCGTGTCGCCGCTCGAGACGCGCAGGCGGCCGACCCGATGGGTGCCGGGACCGTAGTAATGGACCTTGGGATCGTTGGGATCGGGCCGATCCGCTTCGATGGGCGTGGCGATGAGCACGAGGGGATCGAGGCCGTCGGCTCGGATCAACAGCTTGCGCGGCATGGACAGCCGGAACGACACGGCGTCGGCCTCCCGGTTCACCGGCACGCCAAGCCGGAGGGGATGGACCGTAATCGTCGACGGATCACCTATCGGCCGCACCCGAACCGTGACCTCTCCCGACATGCAGAACGACGCGATGTGGAAGGTGCGGCCCGCGGACGTTTCGACCCCCACGGGCACGGGCGTGCCGTCGACTTCGACGCGGTAGTCGGCGCTGATGCCCACGGTGGGTGTGAGCGGCACCGGTTCGACCATGGCCGCCGACGCGCCGAGGGCCGCGACGCATCCCACCCACAACATGGCGAAGAACAGTCGGCTTCGACTCCTCACGATTCTCCTCCTTGTCCCTGCCCGACGGCAATGCTGCGGAGCGGCGCCGCGTCAGGCGTAGCCGGCTTCCTTGAGATATCCCCGGACGAGATTCCCGGCGGTGCGGATGTCGTTGAGCAGGACGTCCTCCGACGGGATGTCGTACTCGAACTGGAGGGAGATGGGGCCCGAGAAACCGGCCTTGCGAAAGATGCGGAAGAAGGGGACGGGATCGACGATGCCCTCCCCCAGGGGGGCCCACTGCACCTTGCTGCCGTCCCACACAAAGTCCTTCACGGCCATCATCTTCACGTGGGGCGCCATGAGCCGGGCGTGCAGCTCCCACGCGCGGTACCCGCCCACCACGGTGGCGTGGGCGACGTCGAAGTTCGAGCCGAGGTTGTCGATGCCCACCTCGGTGAGGAAGGCGTGCAGGTCCCAGACGACCGCGCCGATGCGCCGCGTGCCGGAATGGTTGTGGAACCCGAGGGTGAGGTCGAGGTCGCGCGCCATCTCGGCCAGGATACGCAGGCCCTCCACGACGGGGGGCCACTCGTCCTGAGGATCGCCGTCGCCCGGACTGTAGGAGCCGCCGTCGATGCGGATGCGGTGTACGCCGGCCCGTTTCGCCGCCTCGAGGATGGGCCGCGCGTCGGGATCGGCGCCGTGCTGGAGGGCCGTGGTGATCATCTCGACCTCGAGCCCTTCGGCGCGGACGGCGTCCACGGCCCGGGGCAGATCGTCGAGCTTGTCGGGCGTCACGTGGCCCCCCGGCCGCACCGTGAGGTCCACGCCGTCGAGGCCCAGCTCGCGCGTGGTCCGGGCGAGGCCCTCGTAGTCGAGGAATTGCAGGTGCTTGGAAAAAATGCAGACCTGCGGCCGGGCGGGATCGGGGGCTTGTTCCCCGATGGCGCTCTCCGTAGCCGCAGCCATGCCGGTGGCCGCGGCCGCGGCGAGGAACCCGCGACGGCTGATCTCGATCATGGTCAGTCTCCTTTCTTCTTCAAGCGGATCCGGAACGGCTGGTCCGGCCTCACTTCGATTTCGAGTCCCTTCCGCAGGGATTCCGCGGCGATCTCGCCGCCGTCGCTTTCGATGGTTTCGCCTTCGGCCGCCGTGAACCATTCGGGGAACTGATTCAGGCGGGGATAATCGGACGGCAGGCGAAGGAATTCGCGGTGGCGGGGCACGTCGAACCGAAGGCGCCCCTTCCAGGGCCAGTCGGACGTTACGACGAACACGGTCGAGCCATCTTCGGCCCGCGCGGCGCCGACGCGGAGGTCGGCTCGCCAGGGGTCGGCGTAGGCGCCCTGGGATTTCCACAAGGCGTACATCAGGGCGGTGCGGGCAAAGTTTCCGTCGCCGTGCCAGCCTTCGCAGACGCCGGTGTCGCGCTGGGTGGCGAGCAGGAGGTCCGCCACGTGGTCGGCGAATTCCTCCGGCTCGGATCCGGGCAGGCGGTTCATCAGATTGAGGCACCCTTCGAGGGCGTCGGCGTAGCCGTCCATGCGGCCGCCCTCCCAGGGGTAGTCCTTCGACGCGGGGAGGTTCCGCATGACGTGGTCGAGGGCGACGCGATAGCGCTCCACGCCGTCGAGCTGGTACGCCACGAGAAAGGCGAGGTAGTTGTAGCCCCAGTTGTCGGTTCGCTCTTCGGACAGGATCTCGCCCGTGCGCGGATTGACGGCGTTGTAGAGGAGCCCGTTCTCGTCGCGGCCGACTTCGAGTATGCGGTCGAGCATCCGATGCAGGGCGGGTCGCCACCGTTCCCGGCGTTCCGGGTCTTTGTGGGCGGCCAGGTAATACACCTCCGACAGGCCGTTTACGACCTCGCACCCGTGGTCGTCGAGGCCGAGGCGGTCGGCGTCGACGGGCGAATGATGGACGAGGAAGTAGTCGCCGAGGCGGAAGGCCTGCTCTCGGTAGGCCTCTTTGCCGGTCATCCAGTACATGCGGGCGAGGCCCTGCATGAGATCGCCCGCCACTTCGTGGGAGTCGGCGGGGATCAGCCCCACCTCGGTCTCGATGTGGGCGTGCTTCCAGATGTCGTCCAGCAGCGCCTCCATGCGGTCGGACCACGGGCTTGGTCCCAGCCATTCCGTGAGGGGCAGGAGGCCGTCCTTGACGTACTCGCTAGCGCCAAAGATGATGTCGTCGAGGACGGGCTCCGCCGTGCGGAAGTTCTGGGTGGCGAAGAGGAAATCGTCGGGCAGCCGATCGACGCGGTTGGTGAGGCGCTGCTCGGCCTCGAGCATGTCCTTCATCCGCGTGTCGAAGGTTGCCGGGTCGGTGAACCACGTGGTGAGCACCAGGAACGGGTAATTGTCGGCCGCGGCGTCCTCGGCATTCCAGTAGGCGTCCCGCGAGAGGTTGCGGGGAATCAGTCCGGAGCCGGGGTCGGCGTGCTGGAGCCATCCCTGGCTGTAGCGCCAGGAGGCCAGCCAGGCCCGACGTCCCGCCTCGCCGTTCTTCTGAGCCGTCTCCTCGGGCGTTTGCGCGGACGCCCACGCCGCGCAGATCACCGTCCCTATGCCGATCAACCACCGTGTGCGGTTCATCTCCCCTGCCCTCTCCTTCCCTCTGTTTGGTCGGACTCGCGGGCCGGGCTAGGGCTCCGGCTCGTCGAGCTTCTTGCGCGGACGCCGTTTGATGGTGGGCTTCTTGGCCGCAGCCTTCTTGGCGGCCGGTTTCTTTTGCTTTTCCTCGCTTTCTTTGGAGGCGGCGGCCTTGGTGCGGGTCTTGGTGGTGACTTTCCGCACCACGTGTCGGCTCCGGATCACCTTCGGCTCCTCCGATTCGCTGTCGCGCCCGTTGACCTCGGCCTCGGTGGGTTCCTCCTCGCGGACTTCCCTGGCCAGGCGGGCCAGCTCGTCCATGGAGGCGTCGGGCAGCACCGGCGTCCCCAGGCCTTCCTCGTAGTCCGTCTCCACCGTCTCGATGCTGTCGAGGTCGATGACGACGGGCTCGGCGAGCTCGGCCGCCCGGACGGCCAGGAGCGGATTCACGGGATGCACCTCCGGTTCGGGCTCGGGCTCCGGTTCGGGTTCCGGCTCGGGCGCCGGTTCCGGCTCCACGACGTGTACGTCCGGTTCGGGCTCGTCCTCCTCCTCGACTTCCCGCACGGGCAGGGTTTCGGTCGGGGCCGGTTTCGCGGCGGACCGGAAGGCCCGGGTGCTGGGATGGGCCGCCAGCCAGTCCACGATGGGCTCGAAGACCTCTTTGAAGCAGTTTCGGCCGAGGACGAGGTCGATGTGGTTGTAGTCGGCGCTGAACCCCTTTTCGCGGGAAAGGGTCAGGAGCCGCTTGTCGTCGTGGCCGATGCCGTCGAAGAACTCGGCCACCTGATCGGGCGGGGTAAGGGGATCGCTCACGCCGCACACCACGAGGAGAGGCGTCTCGATGTCGGCGCGCGCCGCGGCCACGTCGACTTCTTCGTCGGCGATGACCCAGGTCCCGTTTTGCGCGTTGCGGTGGAGGTCTTCGGCCAGGCTCGTGGGAGGCCACTCGAAGGTGCGGTAGATGAGCCGCCCGTTGAACCCGGGATGTATGTTGTCCCAATTGACCGGCAGGAGCGGGCTTTCGGGTCGGGTCCTGGCCCACAGGGGGCCCAGGGTGCGGGTGAAGAAGGCGAGGACGGGCCGGAAAATGCGGGCGGCTGTCAGGGCCCGGTCAAACTTTTTGTGGTCGACCTGAGTGAAATCGGGCGGGGACCCGAGGGTAACGCCGCTGGCGATGCCTTCGGAGCCGTAGGCGGCGTCGTAGGCATAGAGGAGCATCCCGCCCAGAGAGTGGCCGATATAGTGGACCTTGTCGTAGCCGGTGGCGGTGCGGATGAAGTCGATGGCCGTGGGGAGGTCCTGGCGCACGATGTCGTCGAGCCGGACTTTCCGTCCCTTTTCGCTCTTGTCTCGGGGCGGGGTGGCGCTGCGCCGACCGCGGAAATCGAGGACCCAACAGTCGTAGTCGCGGGCGGAGAGGACGTCGACCAGGGCCGAGCCGCGGGGCTCTTCGAACTCGTAGTGGTTGGCGATGAGGCCGGGGACCAACAGCACGGGTTCGCCCGTATCCTTGTACTTGGGGCGGTGTCGATAGAGGCGCAGCTTCCAGCCGTCCGGCGTGTGGGCGGCGTAGACCTCGTCGGCGTACCGCTGAGGCCGGTACCGCAAGCGGAGAATGACCGCGTAGATCAGGAACAGGACCGTAACCAGCAGGGCCAGGATCAGGATGATTGTCAGCACGGTCGTGAGTATTTCCATGTCTCTCCCCTTGTAAGCTCGAACCTTGGCATCGTAGGCCAACCCCGAACCGAACGGGATAGGTCGGCCGCTTCGAAGCGACCGACCGAGCGTCTTATCAGGCGCCGGAGCCGGAATTTGGAGTCAGGTGCGCTTTGATGGTCGCCGCCAGGTGGGCGTTGAAGCCCGGCAGCGACGCGATGTCTTCGGGCGCGGCGTTTCGGACGCGCGCCAGGGATCCGAAGGTGGTCAGGAGCGTCTTGGCCCGTTTGGGTCCCACGCCGGGGATCTCCGTCAGCGGCGTCCGCAAGGCGCCGGCGTTCCGGCGCTTGCGATGGTAGGTGACCGCGAAGCGATGGGCCTCGTCGCGGATCCGCGCCAGCAAGTGTACCACCGGCGAGTTCTGGGGCAGAATGATCGGGTTCATTCGGCCCGGCACGAAGAAGCGCTCGGGCGAATGCCGGGAATCGCCGAGCGACCGGGACTTGGCGATGGAGATTGCCTCGAGGTCTTCAATGCCCAGGTCCTTGAAAACGGCCGTCGCCACGCCGAGCTGACCCTTG
>CAYVOE010000010.1:0-26199 GCA_964452795.1 uncultured Nitrospiraceae bacterium | reverse complement strand
CGCCGGCGGCGGGATTGTTGATGTCGGTGATGAAGAAGCGCTCGATCCCTTCCTTCAGCCGGTGATAGCTGCTCGGCAGGGGCTGGCCGTT
This sequence comes from uncultured Nitrospiraceae bacterium, assembly GCA_964452795.1. Lineage (GTDB taxonomy): Bacteria > Hydrogenedentota > Hydrogenedentia > Hydrogenedentales > SLHB01 > CAYVOE01. The sequence continues at coordinate 26,108 of CAYVOE010000010.1, read as the reverse complement.
GTCGTCCACGCAGGGAGGCCCCCACGTGCGCCAGTCGGAACTCTTGAGGTAGTCGCCCGTTATGTCGATCTGGCCGACGTCGTCGCGGTAGACCACCCACCAGTTGGCGCATCCGTAGGGTTCCATGTACTCGGGCGACTGGAGCCAGGTCCGTTGCAGATTCGGGGCGATCCACACCCGGTGGTTCGCGCCCACGATGTCAACGATCTGGGAGAAGGTGGATGCTCCGTAGCCGATGTACTGGTACGACATGGGCCAACTCAGACGCAGGTCCAGGCACGCTTCCGCAGCGCGCTTGTCGCCGTTGGGCGGATTGGTGACGAGCCTGGCGATGTCTTCGATCTGCTTCACGAAATCTTCTTCCACGCCGTTGCCCTGATCCGCGCCGGTCCCGGCATAGGTGCACCACCATCCGCCTCCGTCGGCCCTGGAGTCGGAGGGGCACAGCTTGATGGCGAGATCGGTCCAGTATTCCGGATAGAGCGACAAGCCGTCGAAGGTGGCGATGGACGTGTTCGATCCCGGCCAGTATTTGCTCATGGGAGGGAACAGTCCTTTGTTCTCGCCGGCGAACATTTTGTGGATGATGCCGAATTGCTTGAGGTTATTCTGACATGAAGCGCGGTTGGCGGCCTCGCGGGCGCGGGCCAGTGCGGGGAGCAAAATTGCCGCCAGGATCCCGATGATAGCGATCACCACGAGCAGCTCGATCAGGGTGAAACCGCGGTTTCTCTTCATCTTACCTCTCCGAGTAGATGGGAAGCTCCGGTTTGGGGGGTGCCGAAACGGTCGGCGCCGCCAAAGCGTGAGTCCATTTTGACGAGGAGATCGGGGCGTTTTGGCGGTCACCTCCTTTCCCTTGGCGGTGGGGTTGTCACGGAGCGAGACGTTGTTTACGCATATTATATGTTTGTCCGTACAATATGTCAACGCCCTTTTCGAGATTCGGGACTCCCGCTCCACCTGTCGGGTGGAGTCGCGGGGCGGACCCTCGGGGCGGAAGACTTAATTCAAGGCGGAGAAGCTCCCGCTGAAGCCGACGATGACGGAGGCGCATCGCTCCGATGAGCGATGTCAACGGCTTACGAGGGAAAGTGAGGAAAGCTAATCGTCGAGTACCAGAGCAAACGCCGACGTGAATCTCAACAACTGGCTCGATTCGGAATGCCTTCGGACGACGATTTCCCTCCTGGCCGCGGCCCCAACGGGGATCAGCGTTTGAGGCGGATGGAGTACCGATAGTACTCGGGGCGATAGACTCCGCGCACGAATTCGAGGGGGACATCGCCGCGGGTGACGGTGAGGCGTTCCATTACGAGTACCCCATCGCCCGCCTTGATGCCGAGATGCCGGGCCTCCTCCTTGGAGGCTTTCCGCGCGAAGATCTCTTCGTGCGCCCATTCAATGGGAATTCGGTGGTCCTTTTCGAGGAGGCGGTAGAGGGAGCCTTCGAAGTTTTCCGAGGGGCTGATGTCGAACTTGCGGGGGATTTCCGATTGCAGGAGTACTACCGGAAACACGTCGTTGGTGCCGCGCAGGCGTTCAATGACCAGGGTTTCGTCGCCCTCGTCGAGCTGCAGCTTCCCGCGCACCACGGGATCGGGCGTATGGATGTCCGCCTTGAGGACCCGGGTTTTGACCTGGAGGCCGCGGCTTTCCATCTGCTCGGTGTAGCTGCTGAGCCGGCCGAGATCTTCGGTGATTTCCTGGCGGATGACGCGGGTTCCCAAGGCGCGCCGCCGCTGGATAAGCCCCAAGTCCACGAGGTTTTCCAGGGTCTTCTTCACGGTGGCCCGGCTCACGCCGAAGATCTCCATGAGGTCTTTCTCCGGCGGGAGCATGCGGCCGACGGCGTTGCCCCGGGTGATGCGGTCCTTGATGACCTGCTCCATCTGGAAATACAACGGCACGGGCGAACTAGGGTCCAGTTGGATGCGCTCCGCGGCATCGAAAAGGGCGCCGTCGTTGGTTGTGGTGTCCATGCTATATCCCTGGTCTGCCATAGCGTGTCCTGGCGCGAGTGCGGCTTAGTCCTTACAATCTGTCAATATGCATCATACCGGGCCAAACCGTCCATTTCCAGCCCTGCTCTCAGTTCGCCTGCTCGGGCAGATCCGTGGTCTGGAGGTCCACGGTGTAGACGTAGTCCGTGTTTCCCATGTCGGGTCGGGCGAAGTGTTCGAGGTTCTCGGCGGTCACGATGGCCCCGTGCAGGACGATATCCTTCGGCGCGGATTCCCCGTGGAGGATTTTAGCCGCGGCCCGCATACCGATGGTTCCGGCGTCGATGGGGGAGTAAGTGGCGCAGGCGGTCATTTCTCCGTTTCGGATGGACTGGAGCGCGGCGCCGCTACCCCCGTTGCCGGTGATGATGATGTCTTCGCTCATGCGTCCGGCGGCCTTCAGCGCCTCGATGGCGCCCAAAGCGATTTCATCCTCGTGGGTATAAATGGCATCGATTTGCGGGTGGGCCTGCAGCAGGTTTTCCATCACGCGCATTCCGCCGGCCCGGGTGTAATCCGTATTCTGGCTGGCCACGATCTCGATGTCGGGGTATTTTTCGGCGATGCGCCTGTGGAAACCCTCTCTCCGATGCTCTGTGGGGACATTGCCCGGCGTGCCCTGCAACTCGATGACTTTTCCGCTCGGTTCGCCCTTTCGCTTCGTCAATTCCTCTGCGATGTAATCGGCGACGCGCTCGCCGATCTCCAGGTTGCTCTGGCCCACGTAGACCGTATAGTCGTCGCCGATGATGTTGCGGTCCACAGGGACAAGGGGGATGCCGGCTCGCTTAACCTCCGCGACGGCGGGGCGGAAGGGTTCGCCTTCCACGGTGCACACCAGGAGCAGGTCAATGCCCCGGGCCAGGAGGTCTTCCACGTCAGAGAGTTGTTTGGCGGGCTGTTCCTTGGCCTCGGTGGTCACCACCCGGATGTCGGGATACTTGGCCGCTTCCGCGAGGATGGCCTCCTGAATGGCGACGCGCCAGGGATGGTTGAGCGAACTGTTGGCGAAGCCGACCAGAAAATCCCCCTCGCCCATCTCGGACGTGCCCCGCTGGCCGCAGGCGGTCAGCAGGCCGGCCGCGACAAGGAGTCCGCAGAACAGCACTGCCCTCTTTCGGTTCATTTTCCCGAACTGCATGTCTATCTGTTGCTCCTCTTGTACTGCATCAACACCGCCGCCACGATGATGATGCCTTTGAACACGTCCTGGTAGTACGACGGGACGTTCTGGATGTTGAAGAGGTTCAGCAGAATGAAGAGGATGAGGGCTCCGGCCAGCGTGCCCCAGACCCCGCCCTTTCCGCCGGAAAGGCTGGTTCCGCCGATGACCACGGCGGCGATGGCCTCGAGCTCGTACATCTGTCCCGCGATGGGTTCGCCGACGGTGACGCGCGAGGTGAGAATGATGGCCGCCAGGGCGGCGCACAGTCCGGAGAGGCCGTAGACCATCAGCTTGATCCGGGCGACGTTCACTCCCGACAGCCGCGCGGCCTCCTCGCTACCGCCGATGGAGTACGCGTACACGCCGAATCGCGTGCGGCGCAGAAGGATGTGGCCCAACACGAAGAGCACCACCATGTACACCACCGGGAGGGGGATGGCGTCGAAGAGGTAGCCGCCTCCGATTCCATTGAAGGCTACGGCGGTGTCGGCCTCCACGGTGATGGGTTTGCCCCCGGAAAAGATGAAGGCCAGGCCTCGATACACCGTCATGGCTGCCAGGGTCATGATAAAGGGAGGCAATTGGAAGTAGGCGATACCGGCTCCGTTGACGAGGCCCGCCGCAAGTCCCGCCACCACGGCCCCGGCAAGGGCGGGAGCCAGTCCGTAGCTGTTGAGCAGGCCTGCCGTGAGAACCGAGACGAGCGCTACGATTGAACCCACCGACAGGTCAATCCCGCCGGACACGATCACGTAGGTCATGCCCAGGGCCACGATGGCGATGATGGAGCTTTGCCGCAGCACATTGAGCAGATTGCGCGTAGTCGCGAAGGAGTCGGACAGCGCCGTTCCCACAATCAGGAGCACGATCAGGCTGCCCCAGATGCCCAGGCCCTGCCAGGATAGCCATGCGGGGCGTGATGACATGCGTCGAAGTCCGGGGGGCAATGCAGTCGCCTGGGTCAGGGGACTGTCCATCGAAGCGCCTCCGTCCTTGAGGTTACACGAATACCTTCGTCTCGATGTCGAGAATGCGCGCCACGTGCTGGAGCTCCTCGACCCAGTCGCCGTAGCAGCCGTGGATATGGTTGCAGGGGAAGTCTGCGAGAAACGGATCGGGCGGACATTGCAGTCGAGCGAATGCGCAGGGCCACTCGGGCGTGATGGTGGACCCGAGGGCGAGTGCCTTTTCCCGGGGATAGGCGACAAACTCGCCCGGCACGATGGCCAGCCAATAGCGCCCTTTCTTTCGGGCGAGCCGAGCCAGCGTCACCTTGCCCGGCGCCGCGAAGTGATGGACCGACGCGCCGCCCGCGGGGTAGTACGACGCCTCGGGATAGAAGCTTACGTGCTTGAGATTGACCTTGGGATCGCGGGAAGCCCCGGCGAAGTAGGTGGCATGGGTTCCCGAATTGGAGAAATACCACACGCCCTCGTCGCGATCGTAGTGGCGCACGTCGGAGAACAGCACCGGCTCGCCCCGCGTGATGAGCTTGAAGATCTGCATGGTCAGGGCGCCGTCCATGTCGGCTTCGGTGGCGGCCACGATGGGCTCGTGGGGACCGTCCCAGTCGTAGGGGTCGTTGAGAAAGGCCTCCGCAATGTCGACGGTCACAAAATGATCCGTGAGGTCGCCGTGGGCCTTGGTGCCGATGAAATCGAGTTGGTGCTCGTCGATGAGGCGGCGATAGGCGTAGTAGGAGCGGATCTGCAGCTTCAGCTTGTCCGGGGTCAGGCCGGCGCCGTCGTAATGGATTTCGCCGACGTGCTTTTCGAGCCATTGAAAGGCCCGATCGACCTTGTCCTGCTCCACCTCCTGGGAATAGCGGACGACATCCTGCTGCTCGAGGTGCTCCACGTCCAGACCGAACATGGTGTTCCATTGGTCCAGGTTCGCGACCGCCGTATACATGCCCAGGGGACGCCCGCCGAAGAGTCCGTAGGTCTGACCCTTCAACTGGGCAAGGGCCCCGGCCGCGCGTACGAAACGCCGGATCCGCGCCAGCACGGCCGGGTCCGCAATGTCTCCCCAGACCCGCGTATAGGTCTTGCCGAGCTGGTCCAGGGTGCCGGCTGCGGCCAGCATGCCCACCATGCCCGGCTCGGAGGGGTGGAGGTTGCAGAAGAGCAGGAAGGGTCCCGGAGCGAAGTTCGAGGCCATGGCCGACAGGTGCGGATAACACCAGATGGCGTAGTTGAAGATGGTGAGATCGACGCCTGCCGCGGCCAGACGTCGACCCTCCCGCTGAGCCACGACGGAAGTCGAGATGATTTCCTCGCCTTCCACGACATCGATCTCGCCCGTGGCGCGCAGGGCGTCCGCCAGCCTTCGCTGATATCGTTGATTCGTTTCAAGCAGGTCCTGGTGAATGTAGGGGCGGCCGTCCGAGAACGTCAGAATGCCCACGCGGGTGTTTCTCATATCCGGCTTCCCTCTAACCCAGCTTTTCTCTGACGAAGGCGCAGGCACGTTCGGCCTCGGCGTCGAAGTCCAATCCTTCTCCCAAGTCGCGGAAGACGCGAATGTCACGGCCGACTTCACCGCCCGGCGTCAGGAACGGCTCCATCACCACGGCACCCTCATAGCCTATTTCATCGAGGGCGTCGCCGATCTCGTCCCAGGGGATTCGCCCGCGGCCCGGGGCGCGACGGTTCGTCTCGCCAAGGTGGAAATGCCCCAGCCACTTGCCCGTTTCAACGATGGCGTCGTGGAAGCTGTCTTCTTCAATGTTCATGTGGAAGGTGTCGAGCATGACCTTGCAGTGCTCGCTGCCGACGCGCTCGCAATATTCCACCGCCTCCGACGCCGTGTTGATGAGGTACTGCTCGAAGCGATTCACCACCTCCACGTTAAGGAAGGCGTCGTTGTCCTCGGCCACCTTGACCGCTTCCTTCATGGATTCGACGCTGCGATCGAGGTAAGGCCGGCGGTCCGCGACGCCCCCCGGCAGGCTGCCCGGCCAGGAGCTGTAGATAATCCCGCCGAGGTTCCTGGCCTCCATATAACCGAGCATTTCCGCCTGCCGCTTGAGGAATTCCACGCCCCGAGCCCGCACCTGAGTGTCTTCGGAAGCGATGTCGTAGTCCTGGGTCATCCCGATGCAGAAAGACAGCTCCACTCCGGCGCGTTTGGCGGCATCCTTTAGCCGGTCCCGTTCGCTGTTGGACATTCTGGTCACGGTGCCGGAGTTTACCTCGAGCACATCAAAGCCCAACTCAGCCACCTTGGAGGCAAAAGGTACAAAGTCGGCGTCCCAATTTCGTGTCCAAAAGGCGTAGTAGATTCCGACCTTCCGCATGACGCGATCTCCCTCTTAGCTTCGGTTCGGTGCGGTGTCCGGTGGCACCGTGGACGAGACCCAGTGCCGGTCCGTGGAAGGAACAATGCCGGTGATTTTGTGTTCCCGACGCAACTTGTCGCGGAGTCCTCCGGGATCTGCGGTATTGAAGTCGAACATGCCGAAGTGGTGGACCAGGAGAATTGGAATGTCCGCGCTCCAGCACAGGTCAATTGCTTCATCGATATCCATATTGCCCGGTACGCCGCGTTCGCGCCGAAAGGCGTCGCGTCCGTTGACGGGCAGCAGGGCAAGGTCTATGGCCGACTTCGCGAGCCGTTCCGGCACCCCCGGGTAGGGGACACAATCGCCGGAGTGGTAGAGGGTGACGTCTTGGAGGCGCAGGATATATCCCAGGTAGAGCTGCTCTCCTCGCGCATTGACCTCGATTTCCTCGTGGGCCGATGGCAGGGCCTCTACGGTGAGACCGTCCAGCGAGAGAATAATGCCGTCGTCGATGCATACGATGCAGTCGGACGGCAACCCCATCGACACGGCGTGCTCCAGAGCGGACCGAGGCACCACAAGGCGGCATTCGGGACTCTGCTCCAGGATGACGGGAAGCGTGCCGGGGTCCATGTGATCCGTGTGCCGGTGAGTACAGAGAACGATGTCCACACCGGTCAGGTCCTCGGGCTGCACGGGCGGCGGCATCATCCGTTCATGGGGGAACTCGCGGCCCTTGTATTTTCTCGCCAGGGAATCGGAGAGATAGGGGTCAACAAGCAAGGTCACTTGCCGCGTGCGCAGGAGAAAGCCCGCCTGGCCGAGCCAGGCAATGCCTGTGCCGGACTGTGGCGGCTCCGCGCGCAATAGGGCCTCCGGTCCCCCCGGCCGCTCGTCGATGTGCACGGCGTCAATTGCTCGGTTCATGGCTTGGCACGCGCGCGATCCACCACCCCCCGCGCCCTTCGGCAGCGCTCCCGGATGTCGCTCCATTTCCCGGCTATGAGATCGTCCTTCTTGGCAAGCCATGTGCCGCCCACGGCGACCACGCCGTCGGTCCCCAGATACGCGGCCAGGTTGTCCGCCGTGATACCTCCCGTGGGGACGAACCGCACGCCCGCGTGTTTGTAGGGCGCGCTAAGGGCCTTGATCATGGCAATGCCGCCCAGGGCTTCCGATGGGAAGAATTTCAGCAGTCGGCAACCCGTTGCCAGCGCGGCCTCGATCTCGGTAGGCGTGGCGACCCCCGGCACAAAGGGCAAGCCGATTTCCCGGGCCCGCTCTACCACGGTCGGATTGAAGCCCGGCGCCACGGCGAAGCGGGCCCCGCAGTCTCTGGCGGCTTCCAGATTCTCCACGTTCAGCACGGTTCCCGCGCCCAGTACCAGGTCGGGCCGTTCGGTGGAGAGGATACGGATGACATCGGCCGCGGCCGCGGTTCGGAAGGTGATCTCCGCCACGGGAAGGCCTCCTTCGATGAGGGCATCGGCCAGGGGAAGGGCCGCATCGATGGTATCGATGGCGATTACCGGCACCACCCCGTAATCGGCCAAAGTGTCGAATACGGCGACGCTGTCGGTGGAGGTGAAGGTGGATTTGTCGCCGGTCATCGCGCCATCCTCATTTCCACTCCCTTCAAGGCGTTCAGCAGGTTGTCCACAGCCACGTACATGGCCCGGTCCACGCTTTCGTCGGTGAAGCCGCCGATGTGGGGGGTGGCGATGACGCGGTCGTTGATCAGCAAAGGATCTTCGCCCGGCGGCTCGGTCTCAAACACGTCGAGAGCCGCCCCGCCCACGCGTCCGGAGTCCAGGGCTTGTGCCAGGGCCGTGCGGTCCACCAGACTGGGACGGGCGGTGTTTACGACCAGTACGCCTTTCTTCACGCGTTCGAGGGCCGTGGCGTCCAGCACGGGACGACCGTCGGCCGGGGGACAGTGCAAGGTAATCACATCGGCCATCTCGACGATCTCGCCGAGGGAACCGTACCGGAAGGCCGCGCCCGGCGCGAAGTCGGGGTTCGGATATGGATCGTGCGCGATGACGTTCATGCCAAACCCCAGGCCCAGGCGCGCCACGATCCGGCCGATCTGGCCGCAGCCGACCACGCCCAGGGTGCGTCCTTCGAGTTCAAGACCCTTGCGGCGTTCCCAGTCGCCCGCCTTGATGGCCCGGTCGCAGGCGGGGATTGAGCGCGCCAGGGACAGGATCAATCCCATGGTCAGCTCGGCCACGCCCCGGGCATTGGCGCCTTCGGCGCGGCATACCGAGATCCCGAGGCGCCGGGCCGCATCCAGGTCGATGCCGTCAACGCCGGTTCCGTTGCGGCTGATGACCCGCAGGTCCGGAGCGGCCTCGAGGACCGTGGAGGACACGCGTTCGACGCCCGCGAGATATCCCACGCAGCCCGGCAGCAGCGCCCGCAGTTCATCTTCAGAAGGCTGGGCGCCGGGCGTGCAAGTGACCATCCCATAGCCCGCTTCCTTCAGCGCCTCGAGCGAAGGATGACCGCCCTTCGTAACCGAGCGCGGCGTCACGAGTATCTTGGACATGCGTGCACCTCCCTCTTCCGGGGATCCGATCAGCAATCGACGATGGCGTCACGGCCGTCGCGTCTGAACACGCGCTTGGGAAAGCCTTCCTTTTCGATGTCACCGTAGTTGTGGCCGGCTTCGGCCGGATATATGCAAAGCGAAACCAGGGGCTCTTCGCCCGAATTGATGGAGCGGTGGGCCCAGTGAGGCGGCACGTAGACCAGGCGGTTGCGGACCATCGGCTCGGCCACGCACCGGCCGTCCTGGGTTTTCATCAGCATGTACCCTTTGCCCCGCAGGCAAAGGTAGACTTCGGCGGTTTCGCTGACCGTGTGGTAGTGGCCCTTGGTCATGAAGTACTCGTCGCCCACGCGACCCGGCTGGGTCGAACTGATGCAGAACAGGAGATGGCCGTACTCCTCGGGGAGGGTCTTTTCGAAGACCTCGTAGTGGAGGGGATCGTTCTGGTCCCGGATGAGGCGCTCCAGGGCGGCTTCGTCCGCGTAGTACCCGCGCATGACCGAGGCCTTGCGAACGAGGTGCCGGTCGGGATTCTCCATGGTGCCGTCGATCAGGTCGATGCTCACGCCGAAGGGCATCATCAGGTCTGTGGTTGACACTTCCGTCTCCTTGTTTACCGTGCATGGGCCGCGACGCGGCTGAGTTCGTCGAACACCGGTCCTTCGGTGGGGATGTCGATGTCGAATACCTCGGCCATCACGCGGGTCCACCCGTGGAGAAAGTAGACCCATCCGTCCTCGACGGTGAGGTTCTTCTCTTTCTCCTGGGCACGGGCCTGGTCCAGGAAGATCAGGTCGCCGCGATAGTTGAAATCCCAGGCGAAGCCGTCCTGCGGAAAGGCGGCCCCATGGGTCAGGGGCGAGCCGGGCGCGTCCTTGCCGAGGCCGGTGGCATTGACGACCAGGGAGCCGGGACGCAAGTCGTTGCAGAGGCGGTCGTTGTCTTCGTGCTTGGGACACCAGTGGTACTCGACCGGAATGCCCGGGTTGATCTGTTCATGGATGGCCTTCATTTCTTCTAGGCGAGGCCGACTCCGGTTGGACACCACGATGCGCGCAGGTCGGTCGTCCGGGGCGCAGCTTTCCATCAGGTGCGACGTGAGGGCGATGGAAGAACCTCCGGCCCCGATGGAAAACAGGTCCGCGCCCGTTCGCTTCCAGTGCTCCTTCGGCAGAAAGGCCCGGAGGGAGAGTCCGCTGGTGATGGGGTCTTTGGCGTGACCGACGAGGGCTCCGTCGCGTTTGGATATGGAACTGACCTCGCCCATCAGTTCCGCGTAGTGATCCAGCTCGTCGAACAGGTCTCGGCAGGCTTTCAGGAGGTCAATCTTGTGGGTCGTCACCAGTGCCCCCAGGGACAAGGGATCGGCCTTGATATGCTCCACGGCGCGGCGATACACCTCGGGTTCATCGTGCCACTTGCAGTCGATACCACGGATGGTACACGGACCCAGCTTCAGCACCTCGACCCAGCGGGGAAAGACGCGCATGATCGACGACTTCCCTGTGGTGACGCCGATGAAATACATCGTCGGTATCTCTGCCTTGGGGTAAACCGTCGCTGCCGTTGCGCCGAGTGCCTGTGCCATGGTTCCTGCCTCCTCCGAAACGCTCATTGCTGCGTGTTGAAAGATGCGTTCACGCTCTGCAGGAGCGCTTCGTAGTGGGCCTGCCGGGCGGCATAATGGGCCGCCATGGCCCGGGTCGGCCGCACCGTATCCGCCAGAGCAATCCAGCGCTTCGCCGCGGCCGGCAGGCTTCGATACAGTCCTACTCCGAACCCCGCCAGGAGGGCCGCGCCGAGGGGTGCCCCTTCGGACCGAGTGACGCGCCGCACGGGCGTTTGGAGGGCGTCCGCCTTGATGGTGTTCCAAACGTCGCTCTTTTCGCCGCCTCCCGTAATGCGCAACTCCTTCAGGCGAAGGTCCGGGAACATCTCCAGCAGGACCTTCCGGTAGATGGCGTATTCGAGGGCCACTCCTTCGAGCACCGCCCGGTACAGGTGGCCCAAGCCGTGATCCCAACAGAGGCCGATCCAGGCGCCGCGAAGGTCCGGTTCACTGGGACATACGCGGCCGCCCAGGTGGGGGATGAAAAGAGGGTCGTCCGGCCGCGGAGAGACCCGGGCGGCGAGGCGGTTGAGCTGATCGAAGTCCACAATCCCACGACCTCTGCCGTTGCCATTGCCGCGGTTGGCGATTTGATGGCGAAACCACTCCAGGTTCATGCCGCCGCCGTTGATGTAGGCGTAAGGATGCCAGAGGCCGGGTGTGGCGGACCGGCCGCATCCCAGCATGCGGTGGGCCGTATCGGGCAGGAAGCGGGAAGTGGTGGTTGCGAAGACGGAGGCCGTGCCTGCGACGTCAACGCTGATTCCTTCGGCCGTGGCTCCGCAGGCGAGGAAGCTGGCGGCGGTGTCGCCGCAGCCCGCCACCATGGGAGTGCCGCGCCTGAGGCCGCATTTCCGCGCCGCCTCAGCCGACACTTCGCCTACAATGGATTGCGGGTCCATGATGGCCGGGAGCTTGGCCGGATCCAGATGGAATCGCCGGCACAAATCCTCGTCCCACACGCCCCTGCGATTGTCGGCGAACCCCGAAAAGTGCAGATAGGTGGAATCGATGAAGGCCGCGGCTCCGTCAAGCCCGCAGAGCCGCATGGCGGCGTACCCGCCGGGCTGCACGAAGGCGGCAATGGTGTCAAATACGTCCTTGTGCTCGTGCTTCCACCACAGGATCTTGGGCCCGTGGTTGAAGCTCGGCGGGCATCCGGTCTTTTCCGCGATCTCGTCGCCCGCCTGAGCCTCCATCATACGGATATACGGCGCACAGCGGGTATCAAGCCATGAGTCGTAGGGGGTGACGTGCCGGCCGTCGGTGCCCACGCCGATAATGCCGGCCATCTGCCCGTCGATGGCGATGCCGGCCACCGAGGCCGGGTCTACGCCGGACTTTGCGAGGCATTCCTTTGTGGTGCGGCAGACGGAGTCGTACTGGACCTCCGGGTCCTCTTCGAGCGCCCCCGGTGCGGGCCGGTGAGGTTTGGAAGCCCGAAACGCCGTCGCCAGACACTTACCGCTCTCGTCGAACAGGGCCACCTTGGTGCCCTGCGTGCCGATATCCACCCCCACCAAAGTCTTCACGGGCAAGCGCCTCCCTTTGCCGCGATGCGGACCGTAAAGTGCGACGCGGTCAGGCCGCCGTCACGCAGGTCTTCCGGCCATTTGTCTGCACCCAGCCTTCAGCCACTTCGCTGGATATGGCCACCTTCATAGTCTCGCCGCCCAGGGCCGTTTCGAAGGCCTGGGCCATGGCATCTCGGGGATAGAGGTGTGAGATGAACTGTCGGGCGTCCACGCGTTTGCCGGCAATAAGGGCCAGGGCCGCGCGAAAGTCTTGCGGGGATCCGCCCGTGACGCCCGTCACCACCAGGTTCTTATAATGGATGATGTTGGTGTCGAATTCGACCATCGAGTTGTCTTTGGGAAGACCTCCGAAGAGGCACACGCGGCCGAAGGGTGCCAGCAATGCCAGGGACTGGCGCTGCACCTCCGCCACCGAGCAGGCCGTGATCACCACGTCGGCTCCGATGCCGCCCGTGAGGTCCATGACCCGCTCGCGTACGTCTTCGCGGCCCGAATGAATCGTGACGTCGGCTCCGGCGGCCAGGGCCTGTTCGAGGCGGTGATCCTGGATATCCGCCACCAGGACGGTGCCGGCGCCGGAGTTGCGTGCCAGCATGACGTGCATCAAACCGATGGGGCCCGCCCCGAAAACCAGCACCGCGTCGCCGAAACCGATGTTGACGGAGCGGTTGCCGTTGACGGCGCAGGACAGAGGTTCGATGAGGGTGGCTTCGGTGAAGGATACGGTATCCGGAAGGGGGACCACGCTGCCCTGAGCGATGGCCGCCGCGGGGATGCGGACGTATTCCGCATGGGCCCCGTCAAGGGTGATACCGAAGGCGGTGTAGTCGGGGCACATGTTGTAGAGGCCGCGGGCGCACAGCGGACACAGGCCGCATCCCATGTTCGGAGCCACCCCGACGCGCATGCCTTCCTCAAACACCCGAGGCACCCGGGCGCCGCGGAGCTCCACCACGCCCGCGAACTCGTGGCCCAGCACTACGGACTGGCCGTCGCGAAGCTTGCGGTGGCCGTTCCGGATGATGCGCAGGTCGGTACCGCAGATGGACGAGGTCATTACCCGGACCAGGAGCTCGTCCTCATTGATCTTCGGGATGGGCCGTTCCTCGATCCGATATCCCTGGTGCTGCGTGTAGGTCGCGGCGATCATGCGACAGGACTCCCTTGTAGGGTCACGGGTACGCCCTGAAGAAGCGATTGGTTGGCTGCAACGACCGCTTCCACAGCTTTCAACCCGTCCATCCCGGTTACGCGCGGAGTCTTCGCGTCGAAGACGCACGCGATGAAGTGTTCCATCTCACTCAGGTAGGCGTCCTTGAACAGGTTGCGCCAGCTTTTGACTGCCTCTCCCGATACGCGACCGTCTACCGATACCTCGGTGACGCCCTGGTTCCGGACGCTGCCAATGAACAGGACCCCTTTTTCGCAGAGGATCTCCACCCGGGCGTCGTAGCCGTAGTGGGCGGGGCAGGTGCCGTCGACCACCCCCAGGGCACCGTTCGCGAAGCGGACCGAGACGATGGCGTTGTCGTAGAAATCGGGCCATGTGTCTCGGGCGTTGAGGCATTTGAAGTTGGCGCCTTCGGCGTAGACTCGTACAACGTCGGAATCGACGAGCCAGCGGATGCTGTCGAAGTCGTGGCTGTTCACCTCGGCCAGGATTCCGTTGCTCTTTTCCAGGTCGTATATCCACGGCGGCGGCAGGCCCGGGCCCCGCCCGGTGGACTTGATGATCATCACGCGGCCAAGCTGACCCGAGTCGAGGAGGGCCTTGGCCCGTATGAACCCTTCGTCGAAGCGGCGCATGAAACCGATCTGCAGCCGGACGTTCGCCCGCTCGACGGCGGCATTGATGGACTCGCACTCGTCGACGGTGATGGCCATGGGCTTTTCCAGAAAGATGTGTTTGCCTTGCTCGGCGGCGGCGCAGGCGATTTTCTTGTGCAAAAAGGTGGGCGTCACGATGACCACCGCGTCGATGTCGGGATCGGCCACCGCTTCGCGATAGTCGGTGAAGGTCTTGTTTACTTCGAACTGTCCTGCCACTTCTCCCAGCGCGGCCTCGTCGGCGTCGCAAAGCGCCGCCAGCGTGGCCGTGGGGATGCGGTGGGCCAGGTTCCGGGCATGCACTCGTCCTGCGCGCCCGGTTCCCACCAGGCAGAAACGTAAAACGTCCACCGTTTTCGATCCTTTCGGGTTCAGGAACGCCGCACCGGCCGGAGAGCAGGTCGGTCGCCGCCGGTGTCCGGTGCTTTTGCGTATATCATACGTAAGTACGGACTTTATGTCAATAGCTTCTAGGGCCGCATTTCTCCAGCGGCTTCGGAAAGTAGATTGTGGGAGCGATGGAGGCAGGGGGGAGGCCGTGGGGCAATCTTCCGCGGGCAATGCTTATTAGAATGTGATTAGATTGACAGATTGTACGATCTTTTGTATGCTGCGTTCCGGGCCTCGGCGGAGAGGCTTTCCCATGCGGAAGGGGAGGGCCAGCGCCCGTCACAAGGTGAAGGAGCCTCGCGTGAAGACGTCCCCTATGAAGCCCGTCCGGTCAACCCCTCTCAAGATCGTTGTGTGGAGCGCCTTCACAATGATGTTTTCGATTCCGGCCGCTGCGGTCGATTCCCTCAAACCTTCGTTGACGTGTTCGCCGGACCGCGTGGAACTGACGGCGGGACAACAGCGCGTGGTGTTCAGTCGCGAAAACGGGGGAAGCTCCTTTGTCGTGACCACGCAGGTGCGGCAGGGCGACGGATGGGCGCCCTTCTTCGACGCCGGTCTTCCGCTCCTGCGCGGCGCCGCCTTTGACCTTTCTCCCGCGGAGTACGATATTCTGACGGATGAGCCCGATCGCAAGGAGGTGATCCTGCGGGGGCAGCGTACCTCACCGTCGTACGACTACGATATCCGCGCCGAAGCCCGGAGCGACAGTCCGCTGATCAAGCTCACGATTACGTGCCGCCTGCCCGAGGACATAACCCTCTCCGGTCGCGAACCTGTGGCCGCCCTGTGGATGAAGAAACCCAAGGTGGATCTGGCCGTGGACCAGGGACCCGACAGTATTTACGGTTCCCTGGGCGTACCCCATGGACTCGGCTTTCCCGCCGCGTACTTGTGGGATGAAGGCAAGGAAGCTGCGGTTTTTTTCGACATGACACCCATGACCTGGTTTTCGCCGCAGGGGGTGTATCGGTTTAACGATATCCGAATCATGACCCGGTCTATAGAGGGGAAAGTGGGCCTGGGCATGCACCTGAAGAAGGCATCGGGCGACCGAATTCCCGCCGGCGACATGGTAACGGTCATGTACTTGTACGGCGCTCCCCGCGATGGGAAGCCGACCAAACTGGAAGGCATTGGGCGCATGCTCGAGGTATTCGCGTCCTTGCACCCGGGCACCTCCGAGTTCCCAAAGAATTACCTGGAGGGCGGCGATGTAACGTGGGAGTACTTCACACGTCGCGGCATCGAAGACCTGATGGTGCCGGGCGTGACGTGTCGGGAAATCGAGTCCACCTGGAATGATCCCCCCTTGGGATTGGTGGAGCCCACCCACACGCTGTTGGTTCACTCCGGCCGCTGTGAAAAACCCGGCACGGACTTCGGTTGGGACTTCTCCACGGTAAACAACCACCTTACACCCTGGATCTTGTATACGCGGCTGAATCCCGACGAGCGCATGCGTGCCTTCGCAATGAGCAAACGCGATGGCCTTCCGCGCTTCTACGATCCTCGAGCCGGTATCATTCGCTATGGCACGCGTGAGCCCGCGCACCTTGGCGACGTGGACATGTCGTGGCAGAATTTCTTCTTCCATTTTGAAGCGCTCCGGGCCTATGACGCCCTGGCGCCCGAGGATTTCAATCCCGCCGTGGCCGGACGGTTGCTCATGGCCGCGGACGGCCTGATTGAACTGGCGCACAATGTGGACTATGCCTTCCCGCAGTGGTGGAATCCCTACACCAAACAGCCGGAGGGCCAGAAAGACGTGCCTCGGCTCGGCAAGGTGCGCGAACCCTGGCAGGTCGGCACCTATGCCTACGTCATGACGCGCGCCCACGAGATGACCGGCGAGCGCAAGTACCTCGATGAGGCCCGCAAATCGATTCAGACCCTGCTCACGTCGATGAAATTCACCGTTTCCAATGACGTCTATACGCGGGAGTACTCCGATCCGGCGGAGTTTCCTGTGGCCGAGCTTTTCGGGAACTCCTACGGGGTCGTTGCATCGCGCAAGGTCGCGGAGGCGACGGGCGATCCGGCCTTTCTGGGATATGCCCGGGATTTCCTGCACACCCTGCTGCGGCTGACGTTCTGGTACGAGGACGAGACGGACCCCGTCAGCCGCGACTTGCGCAATGCGGGCTTGTTCTACCCCCATTGCGGCGCCCACGTGGCCACTTCCTGGGAGACCGTGGAGGCCTATGTGGGTATCGTGGATGCTCTGGCAAACGACACCGACAATCCGCTGCAGCTCCTCTTGCTCAAGTTGTGCAACCTCAACCGCATCAATTCTTTCTATTTCTACCCTGCGGCTTACTCGCCCACGGTCCAGGCCCTCGATCCGAAGCGGAACAAGGAGATGGGCCAATACTTTCCCATCGAGCCCTTCTACTGTTTGGAAGGCATGGGCGGCCACAGAGGCGACGGCGCAGGCTACATGGCCGGTCTCGGCATGTGGAACTACTGGCTGTACGAGGCGCTCGCCGAGGCGGACGACCGCACGGTGACGGTGCTTAACACGACCGTGTTGGAACGCTTTCAAGAGGCCGTCTCAGGTGCCGAGCGGAACTTCATCGTCTTCAATCCCTCGGAAAATGCCCGGGACTTTCGGCTTCGGGTCAAGCATCTGTCTCCGGGGGACTACCGCATCTCGGCGCGCGATTCCGCGGATCGAGAGAAGAATCACGAGGTTACGCATTCGCAACTCGAAGCAGGATTGCCTCTTTCCCTGGGGCCTCAGGAGCATCTCAGGATTCGAATCGGCTCCGTCAATGCCCAAGCCGAAATCGAGGCCATTGAGGTCTCGCGCGAAGCTCGCGACAAGCTATCTCACGCCTACGCATGCCTGCAGCGGGCAGCCACGGTCCGTGGTGTGGAGCCGCTCGTTCCCTTGAAGGAGGATTTCCAACGGGCAATGAAGGACTACCGCGGCAAAGACTATGGCGCCGCCGCTCGACGCG
Source organism: uncultured Nitrospiraceae bacterium (assembly GCA_964452795.1). Classification (GTDB taxonomy): domain Bacteria; phylum Hydrogenedentota; class Hydrogenedentia; order Hydrogenedentales; family SLHB01; genus CAYVOE01. Next base: position 8,779 of record CAYVOE010000010.1, on the reverse strand, counting down.
CCCAGGCTATCCTGGACCAAGTCGAGGGTATGGAAGGCGAGCGATGACAATGGTGTCCGCTTCCTCGGGAGACGAATCCCGATGAACCACAGGACCTTCGTGCGCATAGCCGGACGAACGGTCCTGGCGGGACTCGCCTTCATGGTCTTCCTCGCGCTGCTCGGCCGCCTCATGGAGCCCGCCCTGGGAAGCGCAGAGAGCGCACCCTCTTCCGCTGAGCTCCGGGCCGTTGAGGAGGCCCGTGCCATGACGCTGCACCCGGACGATCCCCCGGTGCTGGTCCGGGAGGTGGACTACTCGCATGGACCGTCGGCCGCCTGGTATCCCAAGGGGGAGGCGCCCATTCTGGCGGAGCTGGTGTCCCAGGGAAAGCTGCCCCCGGCGGCGGAGCGGGTCGGTCCCGAGCCGGTCGTAGTGGAGGGCGTGGAAGGCATCGGAAAATACGGCGGCACCTGGCTTCAAGTCAGTATCTCTCCCGCGGACCTGTACGGCATGGCCTTCTGCTATTACGGATACCAGACCCTGGTGCGATGGTCCCCGGAAGGCTATCCGCTGGTGCCACACATTGCCAAGCGCTGGGAGATTTCCGCCGACAACCGTGAGTACATATTCCACCTGCGGAAGGGCATGCGGTGGTCCGACGGCCACCCCTTTACTGCCGACGACATCCTGTACTGGTGGAACGAAGAGCAGCTCGACAAGTCCATCACTCCTGCGCCCATCCCCATCATGCGAATGGGGGGACAGCTCGGCGAACTTACCAAGATCGACGACCTGACCTTCAAAGTAACCTTTGCGAAGCCCTATGGGATGTTTCTCGAGAACCTCGCCGGGCCGTGGGGACTCAACGTGCCGGCCTCCCCGGCCCACTACCTCCGCCAGTATCACCCGCGCCTGGGCGATCCCGACCTGATCCGGCGGGAGATGTCGGCTCGCAACCTGCCCACGCCTCTGGCGCTCTATACCGCCGTGAAGGGCCTCGACAACCCCGAGCTGCCTCGGCTGGCGCCTTGGATCCTCCGGACCTACCGCAGCAACTCGCCCTTCACTTTTGTGCGGAATCCCTACTACTTCATGGTGGACACGGAAGGCAACCAGCTTCCCTACGTGGATCGCCGCCTGGTCCAGGTGAAATCGCCCGACATGATCGGCATCGCCGCCGGCAGCGGTGAAGTAACCATGCAGGAGCGCCACATCCGGTATTCGGACTACACTTATCTGATGAGCCAGCGGGAGAAAGCCGGCTTCGACGTGCTGCTCTGGTACCAGGCGGACCGGGGTAACTGGACCATTACGCTCAACCTCAACCGGGTCCTCCACGCCGATCGACCCGAGACCCGCTGGCAGCACGAGTTGCTCAACGACCGCCGGTTTCGCCAAGCCCTTTCGCTGGCCATCAACCGCCAGGCCATTATCGACGCAGAATACAACGGCCAAACCGAGCCCGCGCAGTTGGCGCCGGGCCCTGACTCCATGTTCTATGAGCCCACCGCATACAAAAACTACACGGAATACGACCCCGAACGGGCCAACCGCCTGCTTGACGAGGTGGGCCTGACCCGGCGGGACGCAGAGGGATACCGCACCTATCCCGACGGTACCCGCATGACCTGGTACCTGCCTATCCCTTACGCCGACAACTATCTCACGCCGGGTCCCGCGCAATTCATTCGGGAAGACTGGGAGCGGGTGGGGCTTCGGACGGTGATCCGGCAGAAGTCTTCGGCGCTCTTCGGCACCGAGCTCTTCGCCATGGAGCAACCGATTACCGTCATCGGCATCTCCCAGGTCGAGCACGCGCCCATCCTGGAGCCGCGCTTCTACGTGCCCATGAATTCCGCCTCGACCTTCGCGCTCGGCTACGCCAAGTGGTACGCCAACGGGGGCCTCTACGGCTCAGAGGACGCGATCCAGGCCGGGAGCATCGCGCCTCCGCTCGACAGCCCGGTACGCCAGACGGCACAGCTGTACGAGCGGATCCTCAGCATCAGCGACCTTGAGGAGCAAAAGCGGCTCTCCGATGAGATGCTGCGCATCGCGGCTGAGAACGTTTGGACCATCAACATCTGCACGCCGCCGCCCCTGCTGGCCGTGGTCAAGAAGGGCTTTCGCAACGTGCCGCGAGTGGCGGTTACGTCGTGGATGTTCCAGGCGCCCGGCAACACGGGTATCGAGACGTACTTCTTCGATCAGCCCTACGGTTCGCCCGGTGCCGTGGCGCAAATCCGCGACGAAATCCTCCGTGTCACGCCCGCCCCCCGCAGCGTTTCCGGAGCCGAGGCCGTTTCGTCCGCCGGGGACTACCTGAGGCGAGTCATAACGTATGCCCTAGTCGGAATCGCGCTGGCGGGGATAGTCTTGGCGGGTGTTCGTCATCCCTTTGTCGGCCGCCGTCTGTTGATCATGGTGCCGATGCTGCTCCTGATCTCGGTGGTATCTTTCGTCATCATCCAACTGCCTCCCGGCGATTACGCCACGTCCATGATCATGCAGTTGAAGCAAAGCGGATCCGAGGGCGACCTCCAGCGGATCGAGCAGCTCAAGGAGCAGTTCTGGCTTGACGACCCCCTTCCCGTGCGCTATGCCCGATGGATGGGCCTCTACTGGTTCATCAGCTTTGATGCCAAGGATGCGGGGCTGCTCCAGGGCAATATGGGCCGTTCCATGGAGAGCGGTCAGTCCGTGAACGATCTCGTCGGCGAGCGCCTCTTGCTCACGTTCCTCATATCCCTGGGTACCATCCTGTTCACCTGGGCATTGGCGGTTCCCATCGGCATCTACTCGGCCGTTCGTCAATATTCGATGACCGACTACGTGCTTACCTTCGTCGGTTTCATCGGAATGTGCGTGCCGGCGTTTCTCCTGGCGCTGATCCTGATCTATCTGAGCACCGAGTTTTTCGACGTCCGCATCTCCGGCCTGTTTTCCGCCGACTATGCCGCGCAACCCGAGTGGGACTGGCCCAAGGTAAAGGACCTGCTCCAGCACATCTGGGTGCCGGTGGTGGTTTTGGGCGTCGGGGGAACCGCAGGCATGATTCGGGTCATGCGGGGCAACCTGCTCGACGAACTGAACAAGCCCTATGTGGTAACGGCTCTCGCCAAGGGCATGCGGCCGGGCCGACTGCTGCTCAAGTATCCAGTACGCCTGGCGCTGAACCCCTTCATCTCCGGCATCGGCGGCGTCTTTCCTGCACTGGTCTCGGGCGGGGCGATTGTCGAGATCGTGTTGAGCTTGCCCACCGTGGGGCCGTTGCTGTTGAACGCCCTGATGAGCGAGGACATGTACCTCGCCGGATCGTTGTTGATGTTGCTGAGCATCCTGGCCATCTTCGGCACCCTGGTGAGCGACCTGCTCCTGTTGTGGCTGGACCCGCGGATACGATGGGAGGGAGGTTCGCGATGAGCGGTACCCTGCATCCTCCCGAGAACCCGGTGCTGGAGCCCGGCTACCGCGTCGGTCTGAGCGATTTGCAGACACCGCCGCCGGACCATGGCATTGATAGCGCCAAAACCGTCTCGAATGCGTCCCTTTCGCAGTGGCAGCTCATCCGGCGCCGTTTCGCAAAGCATCGGCCCGCGGTGGCCTCGCTCTATCTATTGACCATCCTCTATCTGCTGGCGGTGTTCGCGGAGTTTTTCGCTCCCTACACGCCGGGGCGCCGCGACCTCGAACGCACCTACGCGCCGCCTCAGCCGCTCCGCTTCTCCTTTACCCATGGCCTTCATGCTTACGCCATGGAACGCCACATGGACCCCATCACCTTCCGGCGCTACTACACGGCCGATCCCGACGCCATCATTCCCGTTTCCTTCATCGTGGAAGGCGAGCCATACCGGCTTTGGGGCTTGATTCCGATGGACATCCACTTTTTCGGCGTGAGTTCGGCTCGAGATGCCGCGGAAGAAACCGAGCCCACGTTCTACCTCCTGGGCACCGACCAATACGGCCATGACCTGCTGTCGCGCATAGTCTACGGCGCCCGCATCTCCCTTTCGGTGGGACTGGCGGCCATCCTGGTGACCTTCGTACTGGGACTGTTCTTCGGGGGCATTTCCGGCTACGTGGGCGGCAAGACCGACGCGGTGATCCAGCGGGGCATCGAAATCATAAACTCTTTTCCTCATTTGCCCTTGTGGCTGGCCCTGGCGGCCGCCATGCCGTCCGAGTGGTCACCCCTGTTCGTGTACTTCATGATTACCCTCGTTCTGAGCCTGCTGGGATGGACCGGGCTGGCCCGCGTGGTACGCGGCAAGATCCTGTCGCTACGCGAAGAGGATTACGCCACAGCCGCCCGTCTCCTCGGCGCCGGCCACGGTCGCATCCTGTTTCGTCATCTGATCCCCGGCTTCACCAGCCACATCATCGTGGCCCTGACACTGTCCGTGCCCGGCATGATCCTCGGAGAGACTGCACTGAGCTTCCTGGGCCTGGGCCTGCGGCCTCCCATCGTAAGCTGGGGCGTGATGCTTCAGGATTGTATGAACATCTCGGCCGTGGCCGACTACCCGTGGCTGTTGTTGCCGGCGGTCTTCATCGTGCTAACGGTATTGTGCTTCAACTTCATCGGCGACGGCATGCGCGACGCCGCGGACCCGTATTCGACATGAGAAACGGAGTGACAGCATTTCAGCCGGGAGTTGGGCGGGACCCGCGGGCCGTTGCGGGCCACGATAACGTGCTCGAAGTCGAGGATCTGAGGACCCATTTCTTCTTAGACGATGGTGAAGTTCGCGCCGTGGACGGGATTTCGTTTTCGGTGAAACGGGGTTCCATCCTGGCGATCGTGGGGGAGAGTGGGTGCGGGAAGAGCGCCACAGCCTATTCCATCCTGCGCCTTATTTCGAAGCCCGGCAAGATCGTGGGCGGCCGAATCACACTATATCCGAAGGATCGCCCACCCATTGATGTGACCGCGCTTCACGAGAAGTCGCAAACGCTCTATGACCTTCGCGGCAACCTGGCCAGCATGATCTTTCAGGAACCCATGACCGCCCTGAGTCCGGTCCACACGATCGGAGACCAGATTCGCGAGGTGGTCCTGCTCCACGAGAAGGTCTCGCGTCGCGAGGCCGAGGCCCGGGCGGTCGAAATGCTGCGCCGGGTGGGCATTCCGTCGCCGGAGGAACGAGTCCACCGATACCCCTTCGAGATGAGCGGCGGCATGCGTCAGCGCGTCCTCATCGCCATGGCCCTGGTCTGCCTTCCGGAACTGCTCATCGCCGACGAACCTACCACGGCCCTCGACGTTACCATTCAAGCCCAGATCATGCGCCTGATTCAGGATATACGCCGTGAAATGGGCAATACGGTACTGTTGATCACACACGACCTGGGCGTGGTGGCCCAGATGGCCGACGAGGTGGCGGTGATGTATCTGGGTCGCATCGTGGAGCGCGCTTCGGTACGTACCTTGATGAAGAATCCGCGCCATCCCTACACGCGGGGGCTGCTGGAGTCGCTGCCGGATCTCGCCGATCGCGGCGGCCGATTGCCGTCCATCCGCGGCAGCGTCCCGTCGCTGGCAGAGGCTCCGCCGGGCTGTCCCTTCCATCCACGGTGTCCTTTCGCGAAGCCTGGCCTCTGCGATGTTGGAGGACCTCCGCCGCTTCGCCTTCTGGGCAATGAGAGCGAAGTGGCGTGTGTGCGGGCAGAGGAGCTGGCCGGCCATGTCTGAAACACGGCCCCTGCTCGAAGTGCGCGACTTGTGCAAGTATTTCCCGATATCGAGCCGGGGATTCTTCTCCCGCGTGGTGGGCCACGTGAAGGCCGTCGAAGACGTCAACTTCAGCCTGATGTCCGGCGAGACGCTGGGCTTGGTTGGCGAGAGCGGGTCCGGCAAGACCACCACCGCCCGAGCCATCCTGCGCGCCGTTCGCCCGACTCGGGGCAACGTGCTCTTCCGAACGGAGGGCGAAACGGTAGACCTGGCAGCAATGCCGGAACGTCAACTGAAGCCGTTGCGCACCCGCATGCAGATGATCTTTCAAGATCCTTTCTCCTCACTGAACCCGCGGATGAGCGTGGGGGATTTGGTGGCCGAACCCCTGGTTATCCATGGTCTGGCCCGGGGCGTCGAGTTGCGCCGGCGGGTCGAGGCGATGCTGATCCGTGTGGGCCTGAAACCGGAGTATGCGAACCGCTCTCCGCACGCATTCAGCGGGGGACAGCGGCAGCGTATCGGCATCGCCCGCGCACTTATTATGAACCCGTCGCTGGTGATCGCGGACGAGCCGGTATCGGCCCTCGACGTATCCGTACAGGCCCAGGTCATCAACCTTCTCGACGACCTCCAGGAAGAGCTGAATCTCACCTACATCTTCGTGGCCCACAACCTCAGCGTGGTGCGCCACATCTGCGACCGAGTCGCGGTGATGTACGCGGGCCGCATCGTCGAGATCGCGCCCACGGAAGACTTGTTCAGGGATCCCAAGCATCCCTACACGCAGGCGCTGCTGTCGGCGGTGCCGAATCCCGATCCCGACGTTCCAATGCAGGCCGCAGTCGTGGGAGAGCCGGCCGATCCGGCTCGTCTCCCGCCCGGCTGCCCCTTTCACCCGCGATGTACGCGGCGTTACGCCCCATGCCAGGCGGAGATGCCGGGCCTTGCCGAAGTGGAGCCGGGCCGCTTCACCGCCTGCCATCTGTACAGCGCACGGGCGGCCGGTCTATGAGCTGTAGCGGAAGCGAACGAAACGGGAGCCACCACACGTGCGTCAGGCAGTTATCCACCCCGGATCGAAGGAGAATCTCCCATGGCGGTAGCGGACCTCAAGATCGTGGGTTGCAGGAAATCCGAAAGCGGATTCGAGATCTGGAACGACGTTCAGAAGTTAACGCTCACCGAAGGCGAGCGCGGCCTGATCCTTACCAACGAAGTACGAAACGGCGACGATTGGGAGTCCCTTTTTGATGCGGGCGAGCCTCTTATTCAGGGCCCTCACTTTGATCTGTATCCCTCCGATGGCCGGGTGCTGGGGGAGGAGAACGGCCGCGCGGCTTTGTTCCTAACGGGCCGCCGCGAGAATCCCGACTACGACTGGGACGCGCGAATACAGGCTCAAGAGGGCAGCCCGTGGATGCGGGTACGCATTACGTGTCATCTGGGCCAGGACTTGACCCTCTCGGAGCCGGAACCCACTGTGGCGCTCTGGATGAACCGTCCCGATGTCGAGGTGAGCGTTGAGCAGGGCCCCGTCAGCCTCTACGGCGGTCACAGTTGGGGCAACAGCTTCCCCGCGGCCTACCTGTGGTCCGAGGGCAAGGAAGCGGTGTTCTTCTTCGATCCCTCGCCGGTAACCTGGATGTCTCCGCTGGGCATGCGCGGCTTCCTCGACTGCCGTGTGGCTACCCTCTCGCGCGACGGCCGCACCGGTCTGGGGCTCCATGCCCTGTCCCGCTCCGGAGACACCCTGCCCGCCACGCACATGGTGGTGGAGTACGCCCTGTACGCCCGGGCTCGTCCCGAGAGGCCCACGCGCCTTCAGGGACTCGGCACTATGGTCGAGGCCTGCGCCGAGCTGTTGCCGGCGGCGGCTCCTTTCCCCGAGAACCGCGTTCCGCCATACGAAACCACCTGGAAAGCCTTCACGGAGGGTGTAATCCGAGATTTGATGGTTAAGGACGTGTCCTGGGCGGATTTGCCGTCGGAATGGAAGGACGAGCCGCTCTTTCCAGAGCACGGCACAACCACGTTCCGGCTTCACTCCGACTATTCGATCTGCTCAAGCAACACGCCGGAGCTCGACCGTCCCAGCGTGACGACCGTATGGGACTGCGCGACGTGCAACAGCTTCCTGGCGCCGTGGATCGCCTACGCACGGATACATCCGGATCCCGAGCAGGAAGAGTTCCTGCAGGTGAAGATAGAAAACCTGCCCCAGTTCTACGATCGGAAGGCGAAGCTGTTTCGCTGGGGCGCGGAAGGCGTGGCGTTGTCGCGCGGCGTGGCGGCCACCATGGCCAACGGGATTGAGATGTCGTGGGAGAACTTCATGTTCACCCTCGAACCCGCCAAGGTCTACAACCTCCTGCCCGCGGAACGGTTCAATCCGGCGCTTCCCGGACGCGTCCTGATGGCCTGTGAGGGGCTCATTGAACTGGCCCATAAAGTGGACTACGTGTTTCCGCAATGGTTCGACGCCTACCACAAGGTCGAGATAAATCAGCTCGACATCCCGGCCCTTGGCAAGGTACGGGAACCCTTTCAGGTCGGTACCTACGCCTACCTCATGCTCTGGGCCTACGACATGTGCGGCGACGAACGATACTTTGAGGAGGCGAGGCGTTCGCTGCGGACAGTACTCGAGAGGATGTCGTACAAGGTGGTGAACCGGCTGTATCAGACCACATACTCGGACCCCGTCGACTTCAACATTGCCGAGACCTTCGGAAACGGATACGCCGTGGCCGCCGCGCAGCGCATCTACCGCATCACCGGCGACGAGGCATTCCGGCAGTGCGCGCGGGACTACTTCAACATCCTGGCGCGGATGTTCTTCTGGTACGACGACAATTCCGACGCGGTAGCCCGAGATCTCAATAACCTCGGACTTTTCCGGCCCCACGGAGGCCATTACGGCACGTGTCCCTGGGAGAACATCGAGGCCTACCTGCCGCTTCTGGAGCTGCTCCGGGACGCGGATCCGCCGGACCCGTTGCTCCTCAAAATGTTCAACCTGCAGCGCGCCACCGCCTTCTACTACTTCCCGCCGGTGTGGAGCGATTTGGTGTCCGCGCACAACCCGAGGTTGTATCACCACGATTGCCGGTACCTGCC